>NZ_JBLRDT010000103.1:0-9616 GCF_057512245.1 Gryllotalpicola sp. CP2-P1 | reverse complement strand
CAACGAGGTTCGGTGCCTCGACGTCGGGCCAGCGGCGCAGGGCGCCCAGATCGATGCCGCTCACAGCTCGAGCAGCCCCGTGATGTCGTCAGCGGTGAGCAGCTCGCTGAAGGTGCCGTCGTCGTCGAGCACCTGCCCGAACAGCTCGGCCTTCTCGTCGCGCAGCTTCATCACCTTGTCTTCGATGGTGCCATCGGCGACGAGCCGGTACACGTTGACCGCAGCCGACTGCCCGATGCGGTGGGCCCGGTCGACCGCCTGCGCCTCTGACGCCGGGTTCCACCACGGGTCGAGCAGGAACACGTAGTCGGCCTCGGTGAGGTTGATGCCGAAGCCACCGGCCTTGAGCGAGATGAGGAAGACCGGCGCGGCGCCGCTCTTGAAACGCGCGATCACCTCTGCGCGATTCGTCGTCGAGCCGTCGAGGTACTCGTAGTCGATGCCCGTCTCGGCGAGCCGGGCCTCGACGCGGTGCAGATAGGACGTGAACTGGCTGAACACGAGAGCGCGGTGGCCTTCGGCGACGACCTCGTCGAGGTTCTCGAGCAGGGCGTCGAGCTTGGCGCCTGGCACTCCCTCGTATTGCTCGTCGATCAGCGCGGGGTCGAGGGCGAGCATGCGCAGCAGCGTGAGCGAGCGGAACAGGATGAACCTCTGACGGTCGAGGTCTTCCTTCACGAGCCCGAGCAGCTTCTGCCGCTCGCGCTGCAGGAACTGCTCGTAGAGCCGGCGGTGCCGGGGCGAGAGCTCGACCCTGATCACCTGCTCCTGCTTGGGCGGCAGCTCGGGTGCGACGAGCGCCTTCGTGCGCCGCAGCAGGAAAGGCCGCACCCGTCGGCGCAGCTTCGCGATCACGCGCTGCGCATCGGCCGCACTGATGCCGGCAGGCACCGCGTCGGGCCCGCGCACGTGCGACAGGGGGCGCACGTACTGCTCGGTGAAGCGCCTGAGACTCGGGAACAGCCCCGGCGCGACGATGTCGAGGATCGACCACAGCTCGAGCACGTTGTTCTCGAGGGGGGTTCCCGTGATCGCCAGCTTGAACGGGGCATCGACCGCCTTCGCGCACTCGTGCGCCCGACTGCGATGGTTCTTGACGAACTGCGCCTCGTCGAGCACGAGACCCGCCCAGCGCACGTCTTCGACGTCGTCGAAGTCGAGCCGGAACAGGTTGTAGGACATCACGACGACGTCGTTCGCCTTCGCGAGGTCTGCCAGCTTGTGGGCGGCGCGCAACTGAGTGCGGGTGACGGATGCCACACGCAGACCGGGCGCGAACCGGGCGGCCTCTGCGACCCAGTTCGAGACGACGGATGCCGGCGCGACGACGAGCCACGGCGCCGCACGCGAGTGCAGCATCAGCGCGAGCGTCTGCAGCGTCTTCCCGAGGCCCATGTCGTCGGCGAGGACGCCGCCGAGCCCGTGCTCGTAGAGGTAGGCGAGCCACGAGAACCCGGCGAGCTGGTACTCGCGCAGCTCGGCGGTGAGACCGGCCGGCACCGGGGGCGCCGCCGGTGGGGCATCCGTCAACGCCCTCACCTGTTCCTGCCAGGCGCGCGTCGCCTCGGACGAGTCGGCCAGGTCTTCGAAGTCCCGCCACAGCTCGACCTGCGTGCGATGCAGCGAGAGCGCGCCCGACTCCCATTCCTTCAGCTCGCCCGCCTCGGCGATCAGCTCGCGCAGCCGGTCGAACTCGGGTCGCGCGAGGCTCAGGTGGCTGCCGTCGACGAGCATCAGGCGCGAGCTGCCGTTCGACAGCGCTGTGAACAGGGGCCCGAACGGCACCACGTGGTCGCCGATCTGCACGGTGAACCCCAGGTCGAGCCAATCGCGCTCGTCGGTCTCGATCGCGCGCACGCTGAACGTCGGCGCTTCGGTGAGCTCGCGGTAGTCGGGGCGCTCACCCACCGTCTCGATGCGGAGCGCGTCGATCTGCTCGAGCTCGGGCACGACGCGCTCGATGAAGTCGGCCGCGTCGAACTCATGCAGCTCGGCCGGTTCCGGGTAGTCGACCAGCGGCTTGCCGCCTGAGCTCAGCACTCGGCGCACCTCGTGGGCGACGGCGGCCACCAGCCCGACATCTCTCGTCTCGGCCTGCCACTCCCAGTCGACCCGCAACGCGTGGTCGGGCCCGAAGGTGAGCGTCAGCACCAGTGTCGGCGGTTCGAGCACGGGAAGCTCGACGGTGTCGCCGCCGTCGAAGGCGACCCCCGTGAGACGCGGATAGAAATCGGCGAAGAACTCGTCGCGGTCGTCGGCCGGAATCACGAGCTCGCCCGCGTCGAGCAGCGCCTTCGCCTCGGCGCCGAGCGGGTGCTGCAGCGGGCCGAGCCGCACGAGCGGCTCTTTGAGGCCGAGCCACTCGACGGCGACCAGACCGTGCCTGCCGATGGCGGCGACCGTGGCCGCCGCGTCGGACGGCAGCTCGACACCGTCGAAGCGCGCGCCGGCGCGCAGCCGCAGGTCGTGCGTGCGCGCACGCTCTTCGAGGCGGCCGACGAGCTCGGCGGCCCCCGCGCGTGCGACCGACCCGTTCAGGCCGACCAGCTCGATGCCGCGCGTACGGGCGTCATCAAACAGGCTCCACAGCAGCGGGCTCTCGAACTCGTCGAGCACGAGCCGCTTCGCGTCCTGCCCGATGTAGCGAGGCTGGCTGGCGCGCGCGAGCGCAGCGAACTCGCCGAACCAGCGGGCCTGGTGCGGGTCGAAGCGGTAGCCGGACAGGTCATAGCCGATCTTCGACCAGTCGGTGTCGGCGGCGACCCAGCCGCGTGCGCCGGGGGTGGCGATGCGCATCGTGACGACGAGCAACCCGCTCGACTTCGCGGTGGCCGCCTGGGTGGTCTCATTGGCATGCCCCCACCGGCCCAGACTGCGGCGCACGCGCTCGCGCACCTCGAACTGCAGCGCGAGCGGGGGGACGCGCGCGGAGCTCGGCGGGTGCGCGACGGCTTCCGAACCGGCCGCCGCGCCCGAGAGGATGCGGCGCCACTCGGGCGCGCGAGGCGGGGGAGACGCCGCGGCGGTGCCCGGCGGCACTGCGGGCTGCAGCGGATTGCGTGCGGCCGGCAGCTCGCGCGCACGTTCGGCGCTCGCCAGCAGCAGTGCCGCCGCGTGCTTGCAGCGCGTGCCGATGAAGCACGTGCAGGTCGATGAGATCGGATGCCAGCGGCCGGCCTGCTCGGTCAGGAAGACCTCGCACCGGTACGGCGTCTCTTCGGAGCCGGCGACCGTTCCCTCGAGCACCCGCTGGCCGGCATCCCAGGCGAGTCGATGAATGGACCCGTCGCGCGCGTACGGGCGGGCACGCTCGAGCGCCCCCTCGCCGACGAAGTCGCGCACATAGCTGAGCGCGACGGCGGGGAGTCGCTCGGAGCCAGGCACGCCCACCATGCTGGCACGCGCCGCCGACACTGCGCCGGGCGTCAGCGTCGCGGCGGGAAGACCTCGGGGTGCTCACGCGCGAGCTGCATGACCGCGCCCGGGCGGTATTCGAGCACGTTGGCGAACGCCGCGTACGTCGTGGCGGGCTCGACCGTGCGCACGAGCCGCCACATGCGGCGCTTCGCGCCCCGCTCGGCGCCGAGCGAGCAGTAGTAGAGAACGACGCCGGTCAGCAGCAGCATCGTGCCGAAGAATGCCCCGATGCCGGGGCCGCCCCATGCGATGAGGCCGATGACGACGAGCACGACACCGACCGCCGTTCCCCAGATGAAGAACTGCCCCGCCAGCCCGGCGAGGATCGCCCCGCGCCCGTAGCGCCGCGCGAGACGATCGCCGAAGTACGGCGCCCAGTGCCGTCGCCTGTCGCGAGCGTTCTGCCACGTGGTGACGAAGAACAGGCGGAAGATCGTCGGCTGCCCTGCCGCGGGTTCTGGTCGCGCGCCCCCCGGCGCGGAATCCGTCATGCCGCGACTCTATCGACGACATCAGCCGCGCGGCGGGAAGACCTCGGGGTTCGCCTGTGCGATCGCGCGCAGCCTGCTCGGGTCATAGTCGAGGTACTCGTGCAGCTCGCCGCGCGACGCCCGCGGATTCACCGTGCGCAGGTGCGCGAGCAGCTCGGTGACGGCCCCGCGCCGTGAGGCGAGGCCCACGTAATAGAGCACGAGCCCGGTGAAGATCGCGAGCAGTCCGGCGGCCACGCCGATCGGTATGCCTGCGCGGTTGCCGATGGCGAAGGAACCGGCCACGACGAGGACGACGCCGCCGATGAATCCCCACACATAGAACTGGATGGCGAGGCCGAAGAAGAGCGGCATCCGCGCATACTTGCGCGCGAGGCGCGGGCCCATCACCGATGTCCACGTCGATCGCACGCCGCGCGCGTTCGCCACGGGGTGGAGATAGACCGACGGCAGGGTGGCGAGGGCGCGGTAGAACTCGTCATCGTCGGCGGCGTCGGTCATGAGGCGACCCTAGCGGTCGCCGCCGTGGCCCGGCATCCGCACGCTGCGCACAACGCCGCGCGGGCGGGCTCGCGAGCAGGCGGGCGGGTCAGTCCAGCGGGCCCCACGGGCGCCACACGACCACCTGGTCGCGGCGCTCGGTGCGCGTGCCCGCGCGCATCGGCACGACCTCGCCGGTGAGGCCGGAGGCGAAGACGCGGCGGCCCGGCCGCTGCATCAGGGCGTCGGCCAGCGTCGACTCGAGCTCGCGCACCCGCTGCTGCAGCGCGCGCACCTCGTTCTCGAGCGAGAGGACGCGGCGGATGCCCTCGAGCGAGACGCCCTCGGCCGAGAGCCGGGCGATCTCGCGCAGCTGCGCAACGTCGCGCAGCGAGTACCTGCGCGACTTGCCCGCGGTGCGGGTCGGCTCGACGAGGCCGAGGCGATCGTACTGGCGCAGGGTCTGGGGATGCAGCTCCGCGAGCTCCGCCGCAGCGGCGATCGCGAACAGCGGAGTGTCCTGATCGACGTCCATTTCGTGCACCTTGGTTACTTCACTCAATCACGCGCCCGCGCGAGCAGGTCTTCGCGCGGATTCTCCTTCGGAAGCTTGCTCGCGAACTCGAGCAGCGCGTTCTCGGCCTCGGCCGACAGGTGCGACGGCACGGCCACCTGCACGACGGCGAGCAGATCGCCCGTGCCCTTGTCGGTCTTCACGCCGCGGCCCTTGACGCGCAGCACGCGGCCAGAGGGCGTGCCGGGGGCGACCTTGAGCTTCACGGGCGCGCCCTCGAGCGTCGGCACCTCGATCGTCGCGCCGAGCGCGGCCTCGACGAAGGTCACCGGAACGTTGACGCGCAGGTTGAGCCCGTCGCGCTCGAAGACCGGATGCTTGCGCACGCTCACATGGAGGATCAGGTCGCCGGCCTCGCCGCCGTCGGGGCTCGGGTAACCGCGACCGCGCAGACGGATCTTCTGCCCGTCGGAGACCCCGGCGGGGATCTTCACCTTGATCGGCTTGCCGCCGGCTCCGCTCAGGCTGAGCGTCTCGCCGCGCGTGGCGGCGAGGAAGTCGAGCGTCGTCGACGCCTCGAGGTTCTGGCCGCGGGTCGGGCCGCCGTAGCCGCGGAAGCCACCGGACGTCTGGCCGAAGCGGCCGCCGCCGAACAGCCCGCCGAGCAGGTCGTCGTAGTCGGCCCCGCCGGTCTGATAGCTGAAGCCGCCCGTGCGGCCCGGGCCGGCGCCGCCGCCGAACATCGAGCCGAAGACATCCTCGAAGCCGCCCGCGCCGCCGGAGCCGGGAGCGGTGAACCGCGCCCCGGACCCCATGGCACGGATCTGGTCGTACTCCGCGCGCTGGTCCTTGTCTGACAGCACCGAGTACGCCTCGCTGATCTCCTTGAAGCGCGCCTCAGCTGCGGCATCCCCGGGGTTCGAATCGGGGTGGTACTGCCGCGCGAGCTTGCGATAGGTCTTCTTCAGCTCGGCCTCTGACGCGTCTTTGCTGACGCCGAGCACCTTGTAGAAGTCCTTGTCGAACCAGTCCTGACTGGCCAACGCGCCTCCTTGATGAGTACCGATGGTCGAGTAGGTCGCTCTGCGACCGTACCGAGACTTTTTCCTGCGTGAGAAGGGTCTCGATACGCTCGCTGCGCTCGCTACTCGACCACCGGGTGAGTGGTTATTCGGATGGGGTGGCGACGACCACGCGCGCCACGCGCACGAGGGTCGAGCCCACGGTGTAGCCGGTCTCGACCACGTCGAGAACGGTCGTCTCGGTCGCGCCGGGGGTGGGCTGCTGGAAGATCGCCTCGTGCTTCTGCGGGTCGAAGACCTCGCCGACCTCGCCGAACGGCTTGACGCCGAGCTTGTCGACGGCGCCGCGCAGCTTGGCCGCGATGGTCTGGAACGCGCCCTCGCCCTCGAGGTCGCCGTGCTTCTGGGCACGGTCGAGGTCGTCGAGCACGGGCAGCAGCACCTTGACCGCGTCGCGCACGGCGCGCTCGCGCACCTGCTCGCGCTCGCTCTCGGTGCGGCGGCGGTAGTTCGCGTACTCGGCGGTCACCCGCTTGAGGTCCGCGAGGTGCTCGGCGCTCGGGTCGGATTCCTCGGCCTCGGCGGCCGCGAGGATGTCCTCGACGAACAGCTCGTCGTCGCCGTTCTCGGTGCCGCCTGCGCCTTCCTGCTGATCGCCTGCCGAACCGGCAGAGCCGTCGGCTGCGGCCCCCTCAGGGGACGAGGCGTCGGCCTCGCCCCCCTCGGCGGCTTCCGGCTGGCGCAGCTTCCCGGTCTCGGGGTCGATGCGCCGCTTGTCGCGGACGATCGGCTCCTCGCGCTGTTCGTGCTTGTCGCTGTTCTCGTCCGTCATCGCCTTACTTCTTCTCGTCCTCGTCGTCGACGACCTCGGCGTCGACCACGTCCTCGTCGGAGGCGCCGTCGGCGGAGGCATCCGCGCTCTCGCCCTGCGCACCGGCGGCCTGCTCGGCCTGGCCCGACGCGTAGATCGCCTCGCCCAGCTTCTGCTGGCTCTGCGAGAGCTTCTCGAACGCGGTCTTCACGGCCTCGTCGTCCTCGCCGGCGAGCGCGGTCTTGAGCGCGTCGACATCGCCCTGGACGTCGGACTTGACGTCCTCGGGCAGCTTGTCCTCGTTGTCCTTGATGAGCTTCTCGATCGAGTAGACGAGCTGCTCGGCCGAGTTGCGCACCTCGGCGGACTCGCGGCGGCGCTTGTCCTCGGCGGCGTGCTCCTCGGCCTCCTTGACCATGCGCTCGATGTCCTCCTTCGGCAGCGACGAGCCGCCGGTGATGGTCATCGACTGCTCCTTGCCGGTGCCCTTGTCCTTCGCGGACACGTGCACGATGCCGTTGGCGTCGATGTCGAAGGTGACCTCGATCTGGGGGACGCCGCGGGGCGCGGGCGCGATGCCGGTCAGCTCGAAGGTGCCGAGCGCCTTGTTGTCGCGCGTGAAGTCGCGCTCGCCCTGGAAGACCTGGATGGCCACGGACGGCTGGTTGTCGTCGGCCGTGGTGAAGGTCTCGCTGCGCTTGGTCGGGATGGCAGTGTTGCGCTCGATGAGCTTGGTCATGATGCCGCCCTTGGTCTCGATGCCGAGGCTCAGGGGGGTGACGTCGATGAGCAACACGTCCTTGCGCTCGCCCTTGAGGACGCCCGCCTGCAGAGCGGCGCCGACGGCGACGACCTCGTCGGGGTTGACGCCCTTGTTGGGCTCCTTGCCGCCGGTCTCCTGCTTGACGAGCTCGCTGACCGCGGGCATGCGGGTCGAGCCGCCGACGAGCACGACGTGCGCGATGTCGGAGACCTTGATGCCGGCCTCCTTGATGACGTCCTGGAACGGCTTCTTCGTGCGGTCGAGCAGGTCGCTGGTCATCTGCTCGAACTGCGCGCGGGTCAGGGTCTCGTCGAGGTTGGCCGGGCCGTTCTCGGTGAGCGACAGGTAGGGCAGCTGGATGCTCGTCGACATCGAGGAGCTGAGCTCCTTCTTCGCCTGCTCCGCGGCCTCCTTGAGGCGCTGGAGCGCGATCTTGTCGTTCGCGACGTCGACGCCGGTCGACTCCTTGAACTTCTTGATCAGGTGGTCGACGATGCGCTGGTCCCAGTCGTCGCCGCCGAGGCGGTTGTCGCCGGCGGTCGCGCGCACCTGGATGGTCGAGAAGTCCTCGTCCTTGCCGACCTCGAGCAGCGAGACGTCGAAGGTGCCGCCACCCAGGTCGAAGACGAGGATGAGCTCGTCCTCCTTGCCCTTGTCGAGGCCGTAGGCGAGCGCCGCAGCGGTCGGCTCGTTGATGATGCGCAGCACGTTGAGGCCCGCGATCTCGCCGGCCTCCTTCGTGGCCTGGCGCTCGGCGTCGTTGAAGTAGGCGGGAACCGTGATGACGGCGTCGGTGACCGTGTCGCCGAGGTACTGCTCGGCGTCGCGCTTGAGCTTGGCGAGGATGCGCGCCGAGATCTCCTGCGGGGTGTACTGCTTGCCGTCGATCTCCTTCTTCCAGTCGGTGCCCATGTGGCGCTTGACGGAGGAGATGGTGCGGTCGACGTTGGTCACGGCCTGGCGCTTGGCGGTCTCGCCGACGAGCACCTCGCCGTCCTTCGTGTACGCGACGACCGACGGGGTGGTGCGGAAGCCCTCCGCGTTCGCGATGACGGTCGGCTCGCCACCCTCGAGAACGGCGACCACGGAGTTGGTGGTTCCGAGGTCGATACCTACTGCACGTGCCATGTTGTTGGCCCTCTCTCTTTCACGTTGGTCGAGGAACGCGCGGAGCTTGCGGAGCGCGCGTCTCGAAACCAGAAGTTCGCGTGGGCGACTGGCTTGAGCCGCCCGGACTCAACTTTATCGAGGGGCGGATGCCTGCGCAATCACAGCCTCGAAAACTTGAGTCTGCTCGTATCAACTTCTCAGGGCCGCCGATTCTTCCCATACCTAGATCTGCGAGGTATGGTGTGCGAAGAACAGGAGGCGCGCATGCGACTGGCGAAGGATCTGATGGCGGCGACATCCGCCCCGCTCGTGCTCGCGATTCTCAGCGAGGGCGAGAGCTACGGCTACGCGATCATCGCGCGGGTGCGCGAGCTCTCCGACGGCGAGATCGAGTGGACCGACGGGCTGCTCTATCCGCTGCTGCACCGGCTCGAAGGCGCCGAGCTCGTGGCCTCGCACTGGGGGCTGGCCGAGAGCGGCCGCAAGCGCCGCTACTACGCGATCACGGATGCCGGCCGCGCCGAGCTCGCCGAGCACCGCAAGCAGTGGAGCACCGCGGTCAACACCCTGGCGCACGCCTTCGGCGCCGGCGGCCGGCTGTGGCCCGCGTTCGCCCCAGCGACGGCGGTCGCGCGATGAGCCGGGGCGACACCGGCCGGGTCGACGCGCTCGACCCCGAGTCGGCCATCGCCTCGTGGCGGGCATACCTCGTGTCTCGGGGCTCGCTGTCCGACGGCGACGCCGACGAGCTCGAGGACCACCTGCGCAGCCAGATCGACGCCCTGCGTGCGGCGGGTCTCGACGCCGACGAAGCCGTGCTGATCGCGGTCAAGCGCATGGGCCGGCAGGACGAGATCGCGGGGGAGTACGCCCGCGAGAACTCGCGGCGGCTCTGGAAGCAGCTCGTGGTGGCCGGGTCGCCCGCGCGGCCGCGGCGGCTCGACGGCGGGGTGATCATGCTCGCCTTCGCCGTGCTCGCTGCGCTGCTCGCCAAGCTCCCCTGGCTGC
>NZ_JBLRDT010000102.1:0-9787 GCF_057512245.1 Gryllotalpicola sp. CP2-P1 | reverse complement strand
TCGTGCCCCGCTACCTCGACCAGACCGCGGTTGCCGTGGTCGAGGGCGGCGTGCCCCAGACCACCGAGCTCCTCGCGCAGCGGCTCGACCACATCTTCTACACGGGCAACGGCGCGGTCGGCCGCATCGTGCTCGAGGCGGCGGCCAAGAACCTCACGCCCGTCACGCTCGAGCTGGGCGGCAAGTCGCCCACGTACGTCGACGACACGGTCGACCTGGATGCCGCGGCGGCGCGCATCGTCTGGGGCCGCTTCCTGAACGCCGGCCAGACCTGCATCGCCCCCGACTACGTGCTCGCGACCGAGGCCGTGCAGCAGAGACTCGGCCCCCTCATCGCCACGTGGATCGCGCGGTATTTCGGCGACGATCCGAAGCAGAGCCCTGACTTCGGGCGTGTGATCAACGACCGGCACTTCGAGCGGCTCTCGGGGCTGCTCGGCGCGGGTGAGCTGGTCAGCGGCGGCGAGACCGACGCCGCCGAGCGCTACATCGCCCCGACCGTGCTGGCGGGCGTCGCCCGGGACGCGCCCGTCATGCAGCAGGAGATCTTCGGCCCGATCCTTCCGTTCGTGACCGTCGACGGGCCGAGCGACGCCATCCGCTTCATCAACGCCCACGACAAGCCGCTCGCGCTCTACGTCTTCAGCGAAGACGCGCGCACGCGGCGCCGCTTCCTGACCGAGACCTCGTCGGGGGCGCTCGGCTTCGGCATCCCGCTCGGCCACATCGGCGTGCACGGGCTGCCCTTCGGCGGCGTCGGGGCGAGCGGCGCAGGCGCCTACCACGGCCGCAGGTCGCTGGTGACCTTCAGCCACGAGAAGGCGGTGCTCAGCAAGCCGCTCAAGCCCGACACGATCCAGCTGATCGCACCGCCGTACACCCCCGCTCGCGAGAGACTGATCCGCAGAGTGCTCGGCAAGCTCAGCTGAGCAGGAAAGGGCAGGTGTCGTGCGCACCGAGACCGACTCGCTCGGCGAGCGTCAGATTCCCGACGAGGCGTACTGGGGCATCCACACCGCCCGCGCCGTCGACAACTTCCCCATCAGCAAGCGGCCGATCTCGGTCTATCCCGAGCTCGTCGTCGCGCTCGCCTCGGTCAAGCAGGCGGCGGCGCGCGCGAACCTCGAGCTCGGGGTGCTCTCACCCGAGAAGGCCGCGCTGATCGACGCGGCGTGCGCCGAGGTGATCGGCGGGCGGCTGCACGACCAGTTCATCGTGGGCGTGATCCAGGGCGGTGCCGGCACGTCGACCAACATGAACGCCAACGAGGTCATCGCGAACCGCGCGCTCGAGCTGGGCGGCCACGCCAAGGGCGACTACGGGTTCCTCAGCCCGCTCGACGACGTCAACCGCAGCCAGTCGACCAACGACGTGTACCCCACGGCGATCAAGATCGCGATGATCTTCTCCCTGTCGAGCATGCTCGGCGAGATGCGCGCACTGCGCGACGCGTTCGCGGCGAAGGGCGGCGAGTTCGCGCACGTGCTCAAGATCGGCCGCACGCAGTTGCAGGATGCCGTGCCGCTCACGCTCGGGCAGGAGTTCCACGGCTGGGCGACCACGATGTCCGAAGACATCGACCGCATCACCGACACGCTGCCGCTGCTGTCCGAGATCAACCTCGGCGCCACCGCGATCGGCACGGGCATCAACGCCGACCCGCGCTATGCGGCGGCGGTGCGGCGGCACCTGTCCGAGATCGCCGGACTCGACCTGGTGACCGCGACCGACCTCATCGAGGCCACGAGCGACACCGGGGTGTTCATGACCTTCTCATCGGCCCTCAAGCGCGCCGCGGTGAAGCTGTCGAAGATCTGCAACGACCTGCGGCTGCTGTCGTCGGGGCCGCAGGCCGGGCTCGGCGAGATCAGCCTGCCGCCGAAGCAGGCGGGGTCGAGCATCATGCCGGGGAAGGTGAACCCCGTCATCCCCGAGGCGGTGAACCAGGTCGCGTTCTCGGTCGTCGGCGCCGACACGACCGTCACGATGGCGGTCGAGGCGGGGCAGCTGCAGCTGAACGCCTTCGAGCCCGTCATCGCGCATTCGCTGCTGCAGTCGATCACCTGGATGCGGCAGGCGTTCCTCACGCTCCGCGTCAACTGCGTCGACGGCATCACCGCGAACGAGCAGCGGCTCGCGGCGATGGTCGGCTCGAGTGTCAGCGTGGTCACCGCGCTCACGCCGTTCATCGGCTATCAGGCATCCGCCGCGCTCGCGAAGACCGCCCTGCTGACGGGGCGCAGCATCGCCGACCTCGTGGTCGAGTCGGGGCTCATGACGCGCGAGCAGGTCGAGATCGAGCTCGCGCCCGAGCGGCTCTCGGGGGCGTCTGCGGGGGAGTGAGAGCGGCCGCGGGAATGCGGCGCATGCGGGCGCGGTTGACGCACGTCGGCACGGTGATGAGTGGGATCCGTGTGGAAGAGCAGAATGTCAGCTATGGAAACGGCCGTCGAGACCCGCGGGCACGCCGCGCGACTCGATGCCCTGCTGCAGCCCATCGACTGGTCGCAGCCCGATCCGCGCGCGACGGCCTTCCGCTTCGAGGCGCCCAGCGGCACCCTCGCGGCGTGGTCCATCGGCGACCCCGCCAACCCCCGCGTCGTGCTCGTTCCCGGCGCGACCGGCTCCAAAGAGGACTTCGTCCTGCTCGCCCCGCCGCTCGTCGAAGCCGGCTACTTCGTGCAGTCCTACGACCTCGCCGGGCAGTACGAGTCCGCGGGCGCCGGCCCCTCGGCGCGAACCGGCCGCTGGGACTTCGCGCTCTACCTCGCCGACTTCATCGCGTTCCTCGAAGCGGGCGAGCCGGCCCACGTGCTCGGGTACTCCTTCGCCGGCATCCTCGCGCAGCTCGCGCTCGCCGGCCGCCCCGAGCTGTTCCGCAGCCTCACCCTGCTCACCAGCCCGCCCCTCACCGGCAACGTCTTCCGCGGCGTCAAGATCGTCGGGCCGTTCGCGCGGTTCGCATCGCCGCACGTCGGCGCGGGGCTGATGATCTGGGGCATCCAGACCAACAAGAACGGCGTCGACGAGCGCCGGCTCGAGTTCGTGCGCGCACGCCTGGCCGTCACGCGCCGCGAGAGCGTCGACGACATCATCGCGCTCATGATGAACACACCGGATGTCACGGCTGCGGTCGCCACGGCCGGGGTGCCCCTGCTCGTCGCCACGGGCCAGCACGACCTGTGGTCCGTCCGGCTGCACGCTGAGTACGCCGATAGGATCGGAGCCGAACTCGCTGTCTACCGCACGGGTCACAGCCCGTGCGAGACGACCCCCAACCAACTTGCGCTGGACATGGTCGCGACCTTCCGACGCGCGGAGCAACTCGCATGAGCCTTCCCACGACCGCCGAGTCCGCCTACGGGTTCGACGAGGCGCTGCCCTCGATCGACTGGTCCGTCGCACCCGAGGGGACGCGCGCGTACCGCTTCGCGGCGCCCAGCGGCTCGCTCGCCGCGTGGGATCTCGGCGACCCCGAGGGCGAGCGGGTCGTCATGGTTCCCGGCATCACCGGCTCGAAAGAGGACTTCGCGCTGCTTGCGCCGATCCTCGCGAGCGAGGGCTACTTCGTGCAGAGCTATGACCTGCCCGGCCAGTACGAGTCCGCCGACGCGGGCCCCGCGGGCGCCGACGGCTGGAGCTACGAGCTGTTCGTCGACGACATGATCGCGTTCCTCGAGGCGGGCAGCACGCCCGCCCACCTGCTCGGCTTCTCGTTCGCCGGAATCGTCGCTCAGATCGTGACCGTGCAGCGCCCCGAGCTGGTGCGCACGCTGACCCTGCTTGCGACCCCGCCCCTCGCGGGCCAGGTCTTCGGCGGCATCCGCTCGGTCGGCTGGATCGCCCGGCTGCCGTTCTTCACCAAGCATTTCTTCGGCGGGGTGATGATCTGGAACGTCCGCACCAACTTCAGCAAGGTGACCCCGGAACGGCTCGCGTTCGCGAACGCGCGCCTCGACCACACCCGGCGCGAGAGCGTCGACGGCATCGTCGGCCTCATGATGAAGACCCCCAACCTGTACCGGCCGCTGCGCGAGTCCGCGATCCCGAAGCTCGTGGTCGCCGGCGAGCACGATCTGTGGCGGGCCAAGCTCTACCGGCGCTTCGCGGGTCGCATCGGCGCCTCGGTCGCGGTCTACGCCACCGGGCACAGCCCCTGTGAGACGACCCCGCACCAGCTCGCGCTCGACATGGTGCAGCTGTTCCGCACCAGCGAGAAGCTCAGCGCGCGCTGAGCTCGCCGCTCTCCTCCGGCTCGCTCGGCTGCTCCCGGCCCGCTGCGCGCTCCGCCGTCCAGTCGCGTCGCACCGCGCGCCGCGCCCACGGCGACGCCTCGGGCCAGTGCTCCGCGAAGGTGTGGTAGGCCCAGGCGAGACGGCGCCCGATGCCGCGCCAGCTCTCGAGCGGGCGCGCCGACACCCCGACGCGCAGGCTCTCGTCGTAGCGCACGACGACATCGGGCGGCAGGTGCAGGGACAGGTCGAGGTCGTCGTGGATGCGGGGGTCGTCGCGGTGCACGAGGTCGCTGACCTGCGCCCACACCGACGACCTCATCACGAAGTTCGACCCGAAGATCGGCGGGCCGCCGAGCCACGGCCCCACGATGTGGAAGTACGCGGGGATATAGAGGTGCTCGCCGAGCCAGTTCGCCCAGGCATGCGGGCCGTAGAAGGCGCCCGGCCCCGTGAGCACGCCGATGCTCGGGGACGCCTCGAACTCCGCGACGACGCGCTCCGCCCAATCGGCCGGCGGCCGGGAATCCGCGTCGATGCGCGCGATCAAGTCGGTCGTGGCGGCGTCATAGCCCGTCGCCGAGGCCGACATGATGCCGCGGCGGGGCTGGAACAGAACCCGAGCGCCGCCCTGGCGAGCCACCTCTGCGGTGGCATCCGTGCTGCCGTTGTCGACCACGATGACCTCGTCGACGGGCCGGGTCTGCCCGGCCAACGCGGCGAGCGCGTGACGCAGCATGTCGGCGTCGTCGAGCGCGGGGATCACGACAGTGAGTGTGCTCACGCGATGATCTCCTCTCCACCCTCCATGTTAAGTCGGCAATAGCATCGGGGCATGGATCTCCTCGCCCGACTGTCCGCCGAGCTGGGCGAGGCGGTCACCGTAGACCCCGCCCGTCTCGACGCCGTGCGTACCGACAAGTCAGGATTCCTCGCCGCCGGCACCCCTCTCGCGCTGGTCGAGGCCGAAAGCATCGAGCACGTGCAGACGACCCTCCGGCTCGCGAACGACGCGCGTGTCGGCGTCGTCCCGCGCGGCACGGGCACCGGGCTGGCCGCGGGAGCCGTGGGAGACACGGGAGTCGTCGTCCTCTCGGTCGCGAAGATGAACCGCATCCTCGAGATCGACCCGGCGAACGAGCTCGCGGTCGTCGAGCCGGGGGTCATCAACGCCGACCTCGATGCGGCCCTCGCCCCGTTCGGGCTCTGGTACGCCCCCGACCCGGCGAGCAAGGCGATCTCGTCGATCGGCGGCAACATCGCGACGAACGCGGGCGGCCTGCTGTGCGCCAAGTACGGCGTCACGCGCGAGGCGGTGCTGGCCCTCAAGGTGGTGCTCGCCGACGGCCGCCTCATCGAGACCGGCCACCGCACCGTGAAGGGTGTCACGGGCTACGACCTCACGGCGCTGTTCGTCGGCTCCGAGGGCACGCTCGGCGTCGTCGTCGAGGCGACCGTGCGCGTGCTGCCCCGGCCCGCCGGCGATGTCGTCACGATCGGGGCCTTCTTCCCCCGGGTGCGCCAGGCAGCCGCCGCCGCGACCGCGGTCGTCGGCGCCCGGCTCCGCCCTGCGGTCATGGAGCTGGTCGACGCCCAGGCGCTCGACGCCGTGCGCGAGTACCTGGGCGACGCGGTGATCCGCGACGCGATGGGGCCGGCGGCCGGCGACGGGTTCCTTCTCGTCCAGTTCGACCAGTCGCCCGCCGCCGACACCGTGCTGCGCGCCGTCGAGCTGATCGAGCAGGCGGGCGGGCAGGCGCGCGTGTCGACGGATGCCGCGACGGGCGAGCAGCTGCTGGGCATCCGTCGCGCCTTCCACCCGGCTCTCGCGGCTCGCGGCGAGGTGCTCATCGAGGACGTCTCCGTGCCGCGCTCGCGCCTCGCCGACGCCTTCGACGCGATCGCGGAGATCTCGCGCGAGTACGGCGTGCGCATCCCGACCGTGGCCCACGCGGGCGACGGCAATCTGCACCCGAACTTCGTCATCGAGGGCGGGGTGCTCACGCCGAAGGTCCGCGCGGCGGCCGACGCGATGTTCCGCGCCGCGCTCGAGCTCGGCGGCACCCTCACGGGCGAGCACGGCGTCGGCATCCTCAAACGCCACCACCTCATCGACGAGCTCGGCCCCGACTCGTATGCTCTACAGCGCCAAGTGAAGGCCGTCTTCGACCCCCGGGGCATCCTCAACCCGGGCAAGGTGTTCGAGACCATCGAATGAGGTTCCGATGAACGCCGCCGACCCCTACGCGCCGCCGACCTCGGCGACGGGGCCGATCTCGTCGGTCATGCCCGCCCTGGCGCGCCGGCCGCGCAACGCGCCCATGGTCGCCGCCGTCACGATCGGCATCGCCGTGTGCGCGATGGCGGTGCTCTGGGTCGTCTCGTACCTGGTGAGCGTGCTCGGCGTCGGCGGGGTCGTGCTCAACGGGCTGATCGCCCTGGTGCCGCTCGTCGCGGTGCTCGCCGTGGTGCGCTGGGTCGACCGGTGGGAGCCTGAGCCGTTCGTCGCCCGGGTCTTCGCGTTCCTCTGGGGTGCGGGGGTGTCGATCCTGACGGCGCTCATCGTCGACGAGACGCTCAACGTCTACAGCCATCACCTCGGCGTGAGCCGCACGCAGTTCTTCATGATCACGGTGCAGTCGCCTGTGGTCGAAGAAGTCGCGAAAGGCGTCGGCGTGCTGCTGATCTTCCTCATCGCGCGGCGCACCTTCGACGGGCCCGTCGACGGCGTCGTCTACGCCGCGACCATCGCGGCGGGCTTCGCCTTCGTCGAGAACATCCAGTACTTCGGCCTCGCGCTGCGCGACGGCGGCGACAGCGACCTGGCATACACCTTCTATGTGCGCGGCGTGCTGTCGCCGTTCGCGCACTTGACCTTCACCTCCTGCACGGGAATCGCGCTCGGCACCGCCGCCCGCGGCGGCCTGCGGGCGGGGCGCACCGCCGCCCTGTTCCTCGGCGGTCTCGCGCTCGCCATCGTGCTGCACGCCGGCTTCAACCTGGGTTCGGCCCTGAACGAGAACGGCGCGTTCTTCTTCTACCTGATCGTCGAGCTGCCCATCTTCGCGCTCGTCGCCGTCTTCGTGCTGCTCGCGCGGCGCCGGGACGCGCAGCTGACCTACCAGGCTCTGACGCTCTACGCACGCGCCGGCTGGTTCACCCCCGCCGAGGTCGATCTGCTCGGCACGAGCGGGGGCCGCCGGCAGGCCAGGCTGTGGGCCAAGGGGAGGGGCCCGCGAGCGCGGCGGGCGATGCGGCGCTTCATCCGCGATGCGACGCAGCTCGCCTACTCGCGCCAGCGCATCCAGAGCGATCACGGCAGGGCGCGTGCACAGCGCGACGAGGTGCGGCTGCTGCGTGCCGTGACCGAGGATCGTCAGCGCGTGCTCACCGGGTGACGGGATGCCGGGGCGGCGCCCGCCGCACATGAAAACTCGCCGACCCTGGTGCGGCTGTGCCTGCAACGCGAGACGTCGGCGAGTTCCTGCCCCCATTGTCCCGCGCGGGCCGCGAACAGGCAATACCGGCTGGGCATCCGCTGATCGCTTTGCATCGGCGACGGGGCAACCGCTTTGATGGACGACATGGCAGATACCGAAAAGACCAAGCCCGAGATCGAGGCCCCCGAAGGTCCCGCTCCCACCGAGCTCGAGATCGTCGACCTCGAGGTCGGCAGCGGCGCAGAGGCCGTTCCCGGTGCCACGGTCGACGTGCACTACGTCGGCGTGGGCTTCGACAGCGGCGAGGAGTTCGACTCGTCGTGGAGCCGCGGCCAGTCGATCCAGTTCCCGCTGCGCGGCCTCATCGCCGGCTGGCAGGAAGGGATCCCGGGCATGAAGGTCGGCGGTCGCCGCAAGCTGACCATCCCGCCGCACCTCGCGTACGGCCCCGCCGGCAGCGGTCACCCGCTGGGCGGCCAGACGCTGATCTTCGTCATCGACCTGCTCGGCGTGAAGTAGCCCGTTCCCGAGCTCTGCGTGTGCCCGTTCCCGGTCTGGGAACGGGCACACGTCGTTCAGGGCACGGGGTGCGCGGCGTCGTAGTGCCGGAACGAGCGCTGCGTGCGCATCAGCACGAAGATCAGGGCGACGATGAGGATGCCGCCGAGCACCGGCCCGGGCCAGAGGGCGACCGCGATGACGCTCATGAGGCCGATGTAGAGGTCGCCCACGCGCGGGCCGGCCGTCACGACGACGATGAACACGCTCTGGATGCGGCCGCGCATCGCATCGGGGGCGGATGCCTGCAGGATCGTGCCCCGGAAGATCGCGCTCACGTTGTCGGCGCCGCCCGCCACCAGCAGCGCGGCAGCGGCGGCGGCGAGCGCAGGAAGGTGCACGCCGTTCCACTGCTGCGACACCCGGCCGTGCCCCTCGAGACTCTGCACGAGCAGGACGAGCCCGAATGCGAGCATCGCGAAGCCGTAGACCGTGATGGCCCGCCCGACGGCACGGCCCTGCGCCCTCACCTGGCCGAGCGGCCCCGAGAAGACGCTCGAGAGCAGACCGCCGACGGCGTAGGCGGCGGTCAGCACACCGACCGTCACCGCCCCGCCGCCGATCAGCACCGCACCCGCGGCGGGGAAGAGCACACGGGGCTGGCCGAAGGTCATGGCGATGATGTCCGCGATGAACGAGGTGCGGATGTTGGCCGCCCGCCGCAGGAACCGCGCTCCCTCGACGAGCGATCGCAGTCCCGGGCGCTCGGCGCCGCCTTCCGGCACGATCGGCGGCAGCAGCACGACGGCCAGGAACGCGCAGGTGAACGTCACGACGTCGATCGAGAACGTCGGGCCATAGCCGACCGCGGCGACCAGGACGCCGGCGACCGCGGGGCCGACCGTGATCGTGATGCCGGAGGAGATGCCGTTCAGGGCGGATGCCGCGGGCAGCAGTTCGGTGCGCAGCAGGCGGGGAGTGATCGCCGTGTCGGCCGAGGCGAACACGGTGGCACCGACCGTGTTCGCCATCGTGAGCAGGTACAGCGGCCACACCGCCTCCGAGCCGGCCCAGGCGAGCGCGCAGATGCCGCCCGTGGAGGCCCAGGCGACGAGCGCCGAGATCAGCGCCACCCTGCGCCGATCGAACACGTCCGCGAGCATCCCGCCGTACAGGCCGAACACGACCATCGGCCCGAGCGCGAACAGGGCGACGAGCGAGACCGCGAGCGTCGACCCGGTGAGGTCGTAGATCTGCAGGCCGACCGCGACGACGGTGATCTGGCTGCCGATCCCGGCGATCGCATTTCCGCCCCACAGCCGTGCGAACGGCGGGCTCTCCCTGAGCGGGGTGAGGTCGACGAACAGTGAGCGGCGCGGCTTCTCGACGGCGGTGACGGGGGCGGGATGGTCCGGGTCGCTCACCGATCAAGGCTATGGCAGATAGGGCGCGAGCCGTGCTGCGAGCGGCGCCGCGAGCTTGCGCGCGTAACTCGCTGTGAGGTGGTGCGAATCGCGGTAGACGAGGGAGTCGCCGACGATGGCGGGGCAGCTGTCGGCGCAGAAATAGGGTGTCAGATCGATGAGCCTGGCCCGCGTCGTCGTGGCGGCGCGGAAC
>NZ_JBLRDT010000101.1:0-9812 GCF_057512245.1 Gryllotalpicola sp. CP2-P1 | reverse complement strand
CGCTACGCCGTCGTCGCGTGCTGGGGCTCGGGCCAGGTGCTCGCGTATGCGCTGGATGCCGTAACGGGCGAGATTCTGGGGCGAGCGGATGCCTCGCCCGCGCTCGATCCGTACGCGGGGGTGCCCGAGTCCGAGATGGTCGCGCCGCGCCCCGACTATGCCCCGCGCCTGAGCCGGGCGCACTTCACCCAGTTCCTCGCCGACGGCCGGGTGCTCACGATCGACCTCGGCTACGACCTCGCGCGCGCGTGGCGCTACGAGTCGGCGACGGCGTCGCTCGCACTCGACTACGAGATCGCCTTCCCCTACGGCGTGGGCCCGCGGCACGTCGCCGCCGCCTCTGACGGGCGGCTCTACGTCAGCTGCGAGTACGCGATCTCGGTCTTCCTGCTCGTGCCGGGGGCCGACGGGCGCTACGCGATCGCGGGGTCGTCGCCTCTGCGGGCGGTGCCGCGCGAGCCCGATGAGTATGCGGCGCACCTGTCGCTCTCCGACGACGAGTCGCTGCTGTATGCGACCGTGCGGCGGTCGAACGTCGTGGCCGTGCTGGCGGTCGGCGGCGCTGGCGCCTCGGGCGCCTCTGGCGCGAGCGCCCTGCCGCGGCCGCTCGCCGAGGTCCCCTCGGGTGCGGACTGGCCGCGCCATCACCTCGTGCGCGGCGACCGCCTCTACGTCGCGAACCAGCTCGGGGGCGAGGTGACCGTGTTCGCCCTGGGGCCCGACGGGATTCCGGGCGAGATCCTGCAGCGTGTGCCGGCCGGCTCGCCGACCGCGGTGGTGCCTGCGCTTCTTTGAGGCGTGTTGCGGCGGGGCATCCGCTCGCCTGCGTTTCACCCTAGGGTTTGAGACATGTGCCCCACCGAACCCGACAGCACCGAGGCTGCGTGGCAAAAGCTGCTGCGGATCCGCCAGAGCATCGACAACATCGATGCCGCCCTCGTTCACCTGCTGGCCGAGCGGTTCAAGTTCACCCAGGAGGTCGGCGAGCTCAAGGCGCGGTTCGGCCTGCCCGCCTCTGACCCCGAGCGCGAGCACCGGCAGATCGCCCGGCTGCGCGAGCTCGCCATCGAGAGCAATCTCGACCCCGAGTTCGCGGAGAAGTGGTTCAACTTCGTCGTGACCGAGGTGATCCGGCACCACATTCGCGCCGGCGCCGAAGGCGAAGAGCGCGAGATTCCCGAGGATTAGCGGGCGACGCGAGCGGTAGCACCCCCTCAACCTGCCCGAAACACGGCCTGGATACGGTCGTGCCCATGAACGAAGCCGACCTTCTGTTCCGCGGCGGCCGGGTGTTCTCTGCCGGCATGGCCGAGCCAGAGGCATCCGACGTTGCCGTCACAGGCGGCCGCATCAGCGCCATCGGCCCCCGCCTCGACCACCTCATCGGGCCCGGCACCGAGATGATCGACGCCACCGGCCAGCTGCTTCTGCCGGGCTTCATCGACGCCCACGTCCACCCCGTTCAGGCCGGGGTCGAGTTGCTGCAGTGCGAGGTGAGCGCCGCCGCAGGCGCCGCCGATGCGCTCGCCCTCGTCGGCCGGTACGCCGCCGCGCACCCCGACGACCCGTGGATCCTCGGCGGCGGGTGGGCGATGGAGTGGTTCCCCGGCGGCAACCCCACCGCCGCCGCACTCGACGCCGTCGTCGGCGATCGCCCCGCGGCGCTGAGCAACCGCGACCATCACGGCATGTGGGTCTCGTCGGCAGCGCTCCGCCTCGCGGGGATCACCGCTTCCACCCCCGACCCTGCCGACGGCCGCATCGAGCGCGATGCCGACGGCAACCCGAGCGGGATGCTGCACGAGGGCGCCGCCGCCCTGCTCTCTGCCGTGCTGCCGCCGGTCGACCCCGAGCTCACGCTTCGGGGCCTGCTCGCCGCCCAGGCCCGACTGCACAGCTTCGGCATCACCGGCTGGCAGGACGCCATGATCGGCGGCTACATCGACAGCGGCAACGGGTTCGGCGAGGCCTACCTGCGCGCCGAGGAGCGCGGCGAGCTCACCGCCCGCGTCACCGGCGCGCTCTGGCTCGACCGCGCGGCGACCCTCGACACCGTCGCCGAGCTCGCCGCGCTCCGCGGCGCGTGCCGCGCCGACCCGAGCCGACTCGCATTCAGCGCGGTGAAGATCATGATGGACGGGGTCGCCGAGAACCACACCGCCGCGCTCTCGCACCCGTACCTCGACGGCGACGGAAACGCCACAGGCGAGCGCGGCATCAGCTTCTTCGAGCCTGAGCTGCTGAAGAGGCTCGTCGCCGCGCTCGAGGGGGCCGGCTTCGATCTGCACTTCCACGCACTCGGCGACCGCGCCGTGACCGAAGCGCTCGACGCGCTCGAGGCGGCGCGCTCCGGGGGCGGCATCCGTGACGCGCGTCATCAACTCGCGCACCTGCAGATGGTGCGCGCGGAAGACGTGCCGCGCTTCGCGGCGCTCGGCGCCGCCGCCAACATCCAATCGCTGTGGGCGAGCCACGAGCCTCAGTTCGACGAGCTCACGGTGCCGTTCATCGCACCCGAGCTGATCGCGCGCAGCTACCCCTTCGGCGACCTGGTGCGTGCCGGCGCGCGGCTCGCGGCCGGAAGCGACTGGCCCGTGACGAGCCCGAACCCGCTGCAGGCGATCAGGGTCGCGGTCACGCGCGTCTCGGATGACGCGCCCGCCGGCGCCGAACCGCTCGGCGGCCCCGCGCAGCAGCTCAGCCTCGCCGAGGCGCTCACGGCCTACACGGCCGGCTCGGCCTGGGTGAACCGGCGCGAGCACGAGACGGGCCGAATCGAGACCGGATTCCTCGCCGACCTCACCCTGCTCGACCGGGATCCGTTCGCGGGGCCCGCTGAGGCGATCGATCAGGCGTGCGTCGTGGCCACCTGGGTCGGCGGTCGCCTCGTCTACGAAGTGCCCGCTAGTCCGAGCTCTTCAGAATGATCGCCTCCGTCGGCGGGGCGGCAGAGGTGCGGGCCGCGTTGCCCTGGTCCGCCGCGTGCTCGGACGTCTCGTCGGTGTTGTCCTCTTCGCGATCTTCCGATTGGTCCGTCATGCCGCAATGGTAGTGCGGCCCTGCCGGGCCCGAGCGGGGACACAGCAACCGCGCACGAGTTGCCAACGCGCCACGGATGCTTCACACAGGGGTGAAGCAATGCACTACTGTCACTTCATGTCGGAGACGAGGAAGCGAGCCCCGCGCAAAGACGCCGAGGCACACCGCGAAGCGATCCTCGACGCGGCGAGCGTGCTGCTCACGCAGGACAGGAACACCCCGCTCGACCCCATCGCGCGGCACGCCGGACTCACGCGCCGCACGGTCTACAGTCACTTCGCCGGCCGCGATGAGCTCATCGATGCCGTTCTGATCAGGGCGGCCGCGCGGCTCACCGCCGAGCTCGACCCCATCAGCCACCCCGACCCGCGCGTCGAGCTCGCGCTGCACGGCTCGCGGCTCTGGGCCGAGAGCGAGGACGTGCGGCTGCTGACCCGGCTCGCCGGCTACGGCGGCCACCGCGACCAGGTGGCGCGCATGCTCGAGCCGGTGCGGCTCAGGCTGCGCGAGACGATCGAGCGCGGCATGGCGAGCGGGGCGATCCGCGACGACGTGGAACCCGGGTCGCTCGCCCGGCTCATCGAGTCGACGGCGCTCTCCGTGCTGTCCGAGGCCGGCCGCACCTTCCTGCCGCCCCAGCGCGGGCACGTGCTCGTGATCTCGTGCGTGCTCGGGATCGCCGGCCTCGGCTGGCGCGAGGTCGCCGAGCTGATCGAGCGCACACCCGTGCTCGCCTACGGCGCCGAGCTCATGGCACAGCCGCTCGAGCCGAGCTGGCTGCGCGCCTGAAAGCCTGAGCGCCTGAGCCGAGCCGAGCGCCCGAGCCGAGCCGACTAGATGCAGACGATGCCGAGCAGGCAGTGGTCGTCGCCCGGCTCGCTCGGCTGCGGTGTCGGCAGCTGAATCGGCGCCGCCGTCGGGGCAGGCGTCGAACTGGGCGACGCCGACGACGCGGGGGTCGACGACGGCTGCGCGCTCGCAGTCGCAGAGGGCGTCGCGACCGAGCTCGCCGACGCGGAGGAGGCCTGAGCCTGTGCCTGAGCCGGAGTCGGTGTCGTCGAAGGCGTCGCCGCAGCGGGAGAAGCGGGGTCGGCGGCCGCGCTTTGGGCCTGTGCGAGCGCCCGCGACGGCGTGACGCTCGGCGTCTGCGTCGGAGCCGTCGAACTCGCCGCGGGCAGGTCTCGCGTCACCGTCGGCGCCGCGTGATCGTCGCCCAGCACCGCTGCGACGGCCGAGTCGGAGAAGTGGAAGTTCACGCCCGCGCCCGAGACCGAGATCGCAGCGCAGACGGCCAGACCGGCGATGAGCGCCGTGCCGCCGCCGAGGGCGCCGCCCAGGACCGCAGGACGACGCGATCGTGCCCAGAAGGGCACGCGGGTCGGGGAACTGCGGTGTCGGGCCATGAAGGGCCCAGTATTGCAGGGGCTCCCGACAATCTCCAAAGTCCCCCGGACGGGGGCCGAGGTGGTCAGCTGTGCGGGCCGTAGGCCCTGGCGATGCTGTCGACGGCCGCCGGGTCGAGGTCGAAGAGCCATTCGTCGGCACCGGTCGGAACGCTGACGAACGTGGCGGCCGGCGCCCCCGCCTCGGGAAGGTCGATGACGGCGAAGCCGCTGCCCGCCGCCGCGCGCTCGTGACCACCGGGGGCGAGCGCGTCGGTCGTGTTCGTCACGCCCGGCGCAACGATGACCGGCAGCCCGTCGACCCAGGTCGCCACCGAGTGGTGGTAGTGGCCGCTCAGCACCACGCGCACGTCGCCGCCCGACAGGGCCGCGAGCACATCGGCGGCACCCTGCAGCTCGAGGGCGCGCAACAGCGCGCTCCACGCCGGGACGGGCGCGTGGTGCATGACCACCACGGTGCCGTACAGGGCCGGCGTGGCCAGCTGGGCGCGCAGCCAGGCGAGCTGATCGGGGAACAGCTCGCCGTAGCCCGCACCCGGCACCGCCGTGTCGAGGCGGATGACCCGGAACCCGCTCACCTCGAGCACGCCGTCGCGCTCGCCGAGCACCTGCTCGAAGCCGTCGCGCAGATCGTGATTGCCCATCACGTAAGCCGTCGCGGCACCCCGCTCGGCGGCGAACGGCTCGAGCCGGTCGCGCAGCTTCTCGTACGCGGCGACCGCGCCGTCTTCCGAGAGGTCGCCGCTCGCGACCACGAGGCCGATGCCCTCGACCTGCGCCGCGCGCTCGAGCACACGGTCGAGGGCCGCCGTAGTGTCGACGCCGTTGTGGCGCGCCTCGGGGTCGCCGAGGAGATGCGTGTCGGAGAGGTGGAGGATGCGCAACGTCATGTCGCGCAGGCTATCGGGCAGGGGTGACATCGAATGGTCTTGGGCAGGAGAGGGCCTCGATACGGTCGCAGAGCGACCTACTCGGCCAGCGGGGAAGCGCAGAGCGACCTACTCGGCCAGCGAAGCGGTCGCTGAGAGACCTACTCGGCCAGCGGGGAAGCGCAGAGCGAGCTACTCGGCCAGCGGGAGGGTCGCGTGCTGCGTCACCCATGCGTGCATCGCGATTGCCGCCGCCGCGCTCGCGTTGATCGAGCGGGTCGAGCCGAACTGCGCGATCTCGACCACGGCGTCGGATGCCTCGATCGCGGCATCCGTCAGCCCCGGCCCCTCTTGCCCGAACAGCAGCACGCACTCGCGCGGCAGCGCGAAGGTCTCGATCAGCACGGACCCTGGCACGTTGTCGATCGCGATGATCGGCAGCGCCCGCTCGCGCGCCCACGCGACGAGGTCGTCGATCGTGTCGTGATGCAGCACGTGCTGATAGCGGTCGGTGACCATCGCGCCGCGCTTGTTCCAGCGCCGGCGCCCCACGATGTGCACCGTCTCGGCGAGGAACGCGTTCGCGCTGCGCACGATCGACCCGATGTTGAGGTCGTGCTGCCAGTTCTCGATGGCGACGTGAAACGGATGCCTGCGCCGGTCGAGGTCGGCCACGATGGCCTCCATCGTCCAATAGCGGTAGCGGTCGATCACGTTGCGGGTGTCGCCGTTCGCGAGCAGCTCGGGGTCGTAGTGCGCGCCGTCGGGCCATTCACCCGGCCACGGCCCGACGCCGGGTGCGGGCTGCGGTGATTCCTCGATCTCTGGCACGTCATCAGCGTAGGGAACCGCGCTGCCGAGTAGACAGGGGCGATGACCTCAGCGCGCCCGCACCTGACCCGCCGCACCTTCTTGGGCGGCGGCGTGGGGCTCTGCCTCGCGGGCGCCCTCGCCGCGTGCACGAACAGTCACCCCGCACCGACGCACGCACCGACGCGCACTCCGTCCCCGGGTGCCACGACCCCGGGCACGCCTGCGGGGCCGACCAGCTGGAGCGAGCTCGCCGCCGCCACGACGGGTGCCGTGCTGCGGCCGGGGTCGACGGGCTGGGATGCGGCGCGGGTCTTGCGCAACCCGCGCTACGACACCGCAGACCCTCGCGGCATCCTGCGCGCGGCGAACGCCGACGACGTCGTCGCGGGCCTCGCCTTCGCCCGCAACACGAAGACTCCCGTGGCGGTCCGCTCCGGCGGCCACTCGTTCACGGGCTGGTCGGCCGGCGGCTGCCCGGGCACCGACGTTCCGCCCTCCCTCGTGATCAGCACGGCGGGCCTCGACGCCATCGAGCTCTCGCCCGATCGCTCGTCGGTGACGATCGGGCCAGGCGCCCAGCTGCTCGACGTCTACGAGCGCCTCGCCGCCGCCGGCCGCGCAATCGGCGGCGGCTCATGCGCAACGGTCGGCATCGGCGGACTCACACTCGGCGGCGGCATCGGGGTGCTGGTGCGCTCCTTCGGCCTCACGTGCGATCAGCTCACGGCGGCCACCATCGTGACCTCCGACGGCCGTGTCCACACGGTCAGCCAGCACGACGAGCCGGACCTCTTCTGGGCCTGTCGCGGCGGGGGCGGCGGCACAGCAGGCGTCGTCACCTCGCTCACCTTCCGCACGCAGGCCGCGCCGCCCGTCCTGATGTTCGAGATCACCTTCCCCTGGACCGCTGCCGCGCGGGTCGTGGCCGCCTGGCAGGACTGGGCTCCGGCGGCGGACCGCCGCCTGTGGTCGTCGCTCAAGCTGCTGGGCGGGTCGCGGCACCCGGGCGACCCGGTGGTCGCGGTGAGCGGCACCTGGACGGGGCCGCAGAGCGGGGCGGATGCCTCCGTCGATCAGTTCATCGCCGCGGTCGGCGCCACGCCGCTCGCCCACACGGCGACCGAGAGGAGCTTCGGCGACGCGATGCGCCGCTACGCGGGCACAGGGGCGCGGGTCTCGGAGGCTGCGACGTCGTCGATCGGGTCGCGACGGCTCGCGGCGGGCCAGATCGCGACGCTGCTCGACCAGGTGGCCCGGGCGTCGTCCGTGCCGGGCCTCACGGAAGGCGGCGTGGCGCTCGACGCCCTCGGGGGCGCCGTGGCCGACGTCGGGGCCGGCGACACCGCGTTCCCGTGGCGCTCGGCGCTCTGGACGGCCCAGTACACCGCGACGTTCGCCGACGGGACCGACCCCGCTCCGTTCGACGCCTATGTGCGCGGATTCCGCGCCGCGATGCAGCCGGCCTGGGGCACCTCCGCCTACGCGAACTACTGCGACGCGAGCATCACCGACCCGACGGCGTACTTCGGCCCCAACACGGCGCGGCTGCGCGGCATCGCCCGCAGCGCCGACCCGGCCGGCCTGTTCGCGCAGCCGCACTGGGTCTGACGGGTCGGCGAGGACCGCCGCCCCAAATAGACTCGTGACATGCGCGAACGCGGCGATGTCGTCTCCTGGCTCACCGACATGGACGGGGTGCTCGTCCACGAGAACAAGGCGCTGCCCGGGGCATCCGATCTGCTCAAGCAGTGGCAGGCCGACGGCACCGAATACCTGATCCTCACCAACAACTCGATCTTCACGCCGCGTGATCTCGCGGCCCGCCTGCGCATTTCGGGAATCGACGTGCCCGAGGAGCGCATCTGGACCTCGGCGCTCGCGACCGCCGACTTCTGCGCGAGTCAGATGCCGGGCGGCAGCGCCTTCGTGATCGGCGAGGCCGGCATCACGACCGCCCTGCACGAGGCCGGCTTCATCATGACCGAGACCTCGCCCGACTTCGTCGTCGTGGGCGAGACGCGCAACTACAGCTTCGAGGCGATCACGAAGGCGATCCGCCTCATCTCGGGCGGCGCCCGCTTCATCGCGACCAACCCCGACGCGACCGGCCCGAGCGCCGAGGGTCCGCTGCCGGCGACCGGCGCGATCGCCGCCCTCATCACGAAGGCGACCGGCCGCGAGCCCTACATCGTCGGCAAGCCGAACCCGATGATGTTCCGCTCGGCGATGAACAAGATCGGCGCCCACTCCGAGACCACCGGCATGATCGGCGACCGCATGGACACCGACATCGTCGCGGGCATCGAGGCGGGGCTGTTCACCGTGCTCGTCATGTCGGGCATCACCTCGGGCGACGACGAGATCTCGCGCTATCCGTTCCGGCCCGACGAGGTGCTGTCGGGGGTCGACCAGCTCGTGCGCGGCGAATAGGCGCCGGCCCGAGCGGCTTACTGCGTCGGCCCGGGGCCCGCGATCGAGCTCGAGAACTGCTGGCCCGACGAGCGGGTGACGAAGCAGAAGTAGTTGCGCTGGCCCGACGCCCACTGCTCGGCCGTCACCGGGTAGGCGGTGACCAGCTGCACGTCGCTATAGGCGGCGGCCGCGTTGAGATCGACCACGCCCGGCTTGCTGCACAGCAGCCCGATCTGAGCCGAGATCGCCTGCTCGCCGGGGAAGGCGGCCGACGGGTCGGTGGTGTACGGGGCCGTGTAGACGAGCTGTGCCGCATGCGGTGCATTGCAGTCGACGACCGTGAAGTCCTGCGCCCAGGCCGAGGCGAAGGGGTCGAGGCACTCGCCGCCGCGCAGCTGGTCCCACTGGTAGCTCTGCCCGGGGGCGAGGGGGCCGCTGCCCGCGATCGCCGTGTCGTCGCTCGCGGTCGGGGTGGGAGTCGAGGTCGGCGAGGCGGTCGTCGCGGTCGGCGTCGGGGTCGAGGTGTGGGTCGCCGCCGCGGGTACCTGGTCGCGGCCCGAGGCCACGGCACGGCCGAGGGCGAACAGCCCGATGCCGATCAGGATCGCGATCAGCACAGCCGCGGCGATCAGCAGCCAGCGGTTGAGTGGGCTGCCCGAGCGAGCGTGCTCGACGGGCGCGCCGCCCGAGTGAGCGGGCGGCGGGCTCTGATCGAAGACGCGCGCCGAGTCGGGGGCGAAGGGCAGGGGGGATGCCGCAGGCGTGGGCGCCGCCGGAACGGCCAGCGCCGTCGGAGTGATCTGGGTCTCGTCGAGCTGGGTGGCGTCCGCCGGCGTCACGTCGGCCGAGGCTGCGGCCCCGCGGGGTTCGGCTTCGGGCCCGTTCGCGGGCTCGGGCATCTCACTCACGGCAGCGCTGCGCGGGCGGAGCGCGTCGAACGACGGCAGGATCTCGTTCACCGGCGGCATCGGACTCACGATCGCCGTGTCGACGGTCTGGGGGTGCGCGCCGAGCATGTCGGCGATATCGCTCCAGTCCGAGCTGACCTCGCTCGTGCGGGGCTCGGCGCCCGTGTCGCCCGTCTCTTCCGATGCGGGCGCGGATGCCTGGGCCGGCTCGGTCTCATCGGGAATGGTGAACTCGTCGACCGACGGAACCGGCGTGGTCGCCGGAACCGGCGCGAAGAGGTCCTGCGCGAACGGGTCGAACTCGTGCGCCGTGGTGCCCGGGGGAAGCGGCGCGTGCGCCGGTGCTTCCGGCGCTGCGGCATCCTCGG
>NZ_JBLRDT010000100.1:0-9842 GCF_057512245.1 Gryllotalpicola sp. CP2-P1 | reverse complement strand
ATGCCTGGACGGCGGCATTGGCCGCCGCGGTGTGGCTGCTGCTCCTCATCGCGCTCGACCGCGGGGCCTGGTGGTGGGTCGCACTCGGTGCGGCCGCGGCGCTCTCGGTCGCGGTCTTCCTGCTCACCGCCACCCTGCTGATCGCGCAGCTGCTCTTCGTGCTGCTGGGCAGCCGCCGGCGCGCCTGGCTGCCGCTCGTCGTGACGTGGGCCGCCGCGCTCGCCGCGGCGAGCCCCGTGCTGGTCATGGGGTGGCTCGAGCGCTCGCAGATCGCCTGGATCGGCCCCAAGGGCGCCTTCACGCCGTGGACCGTGCTCGTGGAGCCCGCCGGCGAGCTCGCCTGGGCGTACAGCTTCGCCGTCTGGATCGTGCTCATCGTCGCCGCCGCACGCTGGCGCCGCGTGCTGCGGGCGGGCTCCGACTGGCTGCTGCTCGCGGGCTGCTGGGTGGTGGTGCCGTTCGCCGTGACGATCACGGCGAGCCTCATCGGCTCGCCGGTCTTCACGAGCCGCTACCTCACCTTCGCCATGCCGGGCCTCGCGCTCGCGCTCGCCGCCGCCCTCGCGGCGCTCGGCACGCGTCGGGTCGTCGCGGGTGTCGCGGTCGCGCTGGTGCTGCTCGCCCTCCCCGCCTACGTCGGGCAGCGGCTGCCGTTCGCCAAGCCGCGAGAGAGCGACCTGCGCCTCGTCGCGCAGACGGTGCAGGCGCACGCGAGCGCGGGCGACGCCATCCTGTTCGCGCCGGGTCGGGCCCGTGAATCCCTCTTCGCGTACCCGCAGTACTACCGGGGCATGGTCGACATCGCGGTCAAGACGCCGTTCCCCGCCTCGGGGTCGTTCAGCGATCGCACGGTGCCGCTCGCCGACAGGGCCACGAGGCTCGCGGGCATCCGCACGGTCATCCTCGTCATCCCGCGGCACGGAACGCCCTGCACCCAGCCGCGCGATGCGGCGGCGCTGCGCGCGCACGGCTTCACGCCGATCGACCGCTACCCCACGCACCGTGAGGTCGTCTGCCGCTTCGAGCGCACGGGAAACGGTGGCTGACCGGGGTCTGTGAACGTCACATGGCCGGAACACGCCGTGGCTACCATCAACGGCATGCGCGCGCACGGTTCCCCCCTCGTGATCGGTCACCGCGGTGCGAGCGGGTACCGACCCGAGCACACCCGGCAGGCCTACGAGCTCGCCTTCCAGCTGGGGGCCGACTTCGTCGAGCCCGACATCGTGGCCACCAAGGACGGCGTTCTCGTGCTGCGGCACGAGAACGAGATCTCGGGCACGACGGATGTCGCAAACAGGCCCGAGTTCGCCGCGCGGCGCACGACCAAGGAGGTCGACGGCGTGCCCGTCACGGGCTGGTTCACCGAGGACTTCACCTGGGCCGAGCTGTCGACGCTGCGGTGCCGCGAGCGACTCGGCGGGCTGCGGCAGGCGAGCGCGAGCTTCGACGGGCAGTACCCGATCATGCGCCTCACCCACCTCTTCGACCTCGTCGACAGCCTCGCCGAGACCACCGACCGCGAGCTCGGCGTGGTCGCCGAGATCAAGCACGCGAGCTACTTCGAGTCGATCGGCCTGCCGCTCGACGAGCTGTTCGCCGACGAGCTGCAGCAGGTCGGCTGGCAGAGCGAGCCGAGCCGGCTCATCATCGAGTCGTTCGAGAAGACCGTGCTGCGGAAAGTGCGCGAGCGGGGCATCCGCGGCAATCTCATCTACCTGATCGAGGCGGCCGGCGCAGCCTTCGATCTCGTCGCGCGTGACGGGGCGGATGCCGCGAGCTATGCCGACGAGATCGGCGAAGTGGGCCTCTACGGCCTCGCGACCCGTCAGGGGCTCGATGCGATCGAGGGCATCAGCGTCGACAAGAGCCTGCTGCTCGACGCCGGCTCGGAGAGCGGAACGAGCGACCTCGTCGACCGCGCCCACGCCGTGGGGCTCGCGGTGTTCACGTGGACGCTGCGGCCCGAGAACCGCTTCCTGTCGGCGCCGTTCCGCACCGAGGGCGGCAAGGCCGATTTCGGGCACTGGCAGCACGAGTTCCGCACCATCATGGCGTCGGGAGTCGATGGCGTGTTCGCCGATCATCCCGACCTCGCGCTCGTCGTGCGAGACGCCGCCGCGTGATCTCTCAGTAGCGTGCGAGCCGCGCTCCGTAGTGGGGTAGACAGGATTGTCTTCCCTATGCGGGTCGAAGGCGGCTAGGGTGTGGCGCGAACCACTTCAACTGACGAAAGGGGCGCGCATGGGATTCCTCGATGACGCGGTCGACAAAGCGAAGGACTTCCTCGGAACCGACCAGGGCGAGCAGGTGAGCGACAACGTCCTCGACGGCGTCGCCGACAAGGCCAACGACCTCACGGGCGGCAAGTTCGAAGACCAGATCGCGCAGGGCCGGCAGACGGCCGACGACGCGATCGGCGACTAGCCACTCGGTCGGCCAGAATCGGGGCTCGATACGCTCGCTGGCGCTCGCTGCTCGACCACCGTTGGTCGAGCAGCCTGCGTGAAACCGGGGGTATCGAGCCCCGTTCGGCTTCCGGCCAGGGTCTCCATGTCGGTCGCGCAATTTAGACTTGGCTGGCAATGACAGACGCGCGCGCATCCGACTCCTTCCTGCCGATCATCGTCGACGGCGATCAGGGGCCGCGTGGCGGCGACGAGGCGTTGCTCGAGGGCCTCAACCCGCAGCAGCGCGAGGCGGTCACCTACCGAGGGCCGGCGCTGCTCATCGTCGCGGGCGCGGGCTCGGGGAAGACGCGCGTGCTCACGCACCGCATCGCCGGGCTGATCGGCAGCCGCGAGGCATGGCCGAGTCAGATCCTCGCGATCACCTTCACCAACAAGGCCGCGAGCGAGATGCGCGAACGCGTCGAGGGGCTGCTCGGTCAGGCATCCGAAGGCATGTGGATCTCGACCTTCCACTCGGCCTGCGTGCGCATCCTGCGTCGTGAGGCCAAGCAGTTCGGCTTCACCGAGAACTTCACGATCTACGACTCGGGCGACACCCGCGCGCTGCTCAAGCGCATCATCAAAGAGAGCGAGGCCGACACCTTCGGCTTCACGCCCGCGAGCGCCGGCGCCAAGATCTCGAAGCTCAAGAACGAGCTCGAGGACTACGAGTCGTACGCGCGCAGCGCCAACCGCGACGACCCGGCCGAGCAGGTCTTCCTGCAGATCTTCCGCGAGTACACGCGCGCGCTGCGGGCCGCGAATGCCTTCGACTTCGACGACCTGATCGCGCAGACCGTCTATCTGTTCCGGGCGTTCCCGCGCGTCGCGGCGAACTACCAGCGCCGGTTCCGGCACATCCTGGTCGACGAATACCAGGACACGAACCATGCGCAGTACTCGCTCATCCGCGAGCTGACGAAGCCCGTGCCGCCGCACCTCGTCGCCGAGCTGAAGGCCGACGGGCTGTATGTCGACGGTCTGACGGGGCCGTCCGGCGAGATCCCCGGGGCGTCGCTCACCGTGGTCGGCGACTCCGACCAGTCGATCTACGCGTTCCGCGGCGCCGACATCCGCAACATCACCGAGTTCGAGCACGACTTCCCCGGTGCGCGGGTGGTGCTGCTCGAGCAGAACTACCGCTCGACGCAGAACATCCTCTCTGCGGCCAACGCGGTCATCTCGAACAACTTCGACCGCAAGGCGAAGAACCTGTGGACCGATTCCGGCGACGGCGAGAAGATCGTCGGCTACACGGGGTACTCGGGGCACGACGAGGCGCAGTTCGTCGCCGACGAGATCGACGCGCTGCGGCGCGCCGGCGTGCCGTACAACAACATGGCGGTCTTCTATCGCACGAACTCGCAGACGCGTGCGCTCGAAGAGATCTTCATCCGCTCGGCCGTGCCGTACCGCATCATGGGCGGCACCAAGTTCTATGAGCGGGCCGAGATCAAAGACGCGATGGCGTACCTGATCGCGGTGGCGAACCCCGCCGACGAGCTCGCCGTGCGGCGCATCCTCAACACCCCGAAGCGGGGCATCGGGCCGGCGACGGTGACGCAGCTGGGGTCGTTCGCGAGCGACAACGGCATCACCTTCCGAGACGCCCTGCGGGCGGCATCCGACCTGGGCCTCGGCCCCAAGGTGACGGCCGCAATCACGCGGCTCTCCGATCTGCTCGACGAGACGGCCGCCATGATGGACCCCGAGAACCCCGGCGGGGTCAAGCCGGTTCCCGAGCTGCTGACGCACCTGCTGGCCGGCTCGGGGCTGCTCGACGCCCTGCGCAGCTCGCGCGACCCGCAGGACGAGGCGCGCGCCGAGAACGTCGAAGAGCTCGTCGCCGTGACGAAGGAGTTCGCGCGGAACAACCCGGGCGGCACGCTCACCGACTTCCTCACCGAGGTGTCGCTGGTGGCCGCCGCCGACGAGCTCGACGACTCGACCGGAACCGTCTCGCTCATGACGCTGCACACCGCGAAGGGGCTCGAGTTCGACGCCGTGTTCCTCACCGGCGTCGAGGAAGACCTGATCCCGCACCGCATGTCGGCGAACGAGCCGGGCGGCCTCGCCGAAGAGCGGCGGCTGTTCTACGTCGGCATCACGCGCGCGCGCAAGCGCCTGTACCTGTCGCTCGCGATGTCGCGTGCGCAGTTCGGCGAGGTGAATGTGGCGATGCCGAGCCGGTACCTGCAAGAGATCCCCGCCGAGCTGATCGACTGGCGGCGCTCGCCGGGGGCCGCGAACGGCCGAGACGGCACGATGTCGCGAGCGCTGAATGCGAAGCGCCCGGGCTTCGGGTCCGACCGTGCGGCGGCGACGGCCGCGGCGCTGTCGAAGCCGAAGACCGAATGGGCCAACAAGGTGACGGCGACGGTGCGCGACAACAGCGCGCTCGAGCTCGCCCCGGGCGACCGCGTGAAGCACGTCGACTTCGGCGAGGGCCGCGTGCAGGACGTGACGGGCGAGGGGCCGAAGCGCATCGCGCACGTGCAGTTCGACAGCGCCGGCTTCAAGAAGCTGCTGATCAAGATCGCCCCGATCGAGAAGCTGTAGCGGCGGTTACTCCGCCGTCTTGTTCGCCTGGCGCACCTGGCGCGGCGGCTTGCCGCCGAGGTAGGAACCGGCCGGGTCGACCAGGAAGCCGTTCGACAGCGCCTCGCGGCCGACCAGCATGCGGAAGCCCATGGCGTCTCGCCGGGTGAGCGTCACCTCGACGGGAAGCGTGCGGTCCAGCATCCTCAATTCGATCAAGACGACGACGCGATTCTGGATGTGCCCCGTCGAGCTGCGCACACGGCGGCGGTCGTGCACCGGCAGTTCGATCTGCGCGCCGTCGCGCGAGCTGAACTGCCACGGGTGCACCTCGAACCGCACCCAGGGCCCGCCGTCGCGGGTGAACTCGCGCAGTCCGAAGGCATGCAGCGACGAGGTCTGGGCGCCGGTGTCGATCTTCGCCTTGATCCAGGGGATGCCGAGCCCGGGCAATCCGACCCATTCGCGCCAACCCACCAGGCTCGGTGGTGTTGGATTGCTGGGGGTCATGCCGCCAATCCAATCGGAATCACAGCCCAACAGGAAAATCCCGAGTGAAGATCGCCATCTTGTCGCGCGCGCCGCGCAGCTACAGCACCCAGCGCCTGCGAGCCGCCGCCGCTGATCGGGGTCATGACCCCAAGGTTCTGAACACCCTCAGGTTCGCGATCGACCTGTCGGCCGAGACGCCCGATCTGCTCTATCGCGGCCGCCCGCTGTCGGACTACGACGCCGTGATTCCGCGCATCGGCAACTCGATCACGTATTACGGCACGGCCGTCGTGCGCCAGTTCGAGCAGATGGATGTCTACACGCCGAACACCGCGAGCGGCATCAGCAACTCGCGCGACAAGCTGCGCGCCAACCAGATCCTGTCGCGCCACGGCGTCGCCATGCCTCCGACGGCCTTCGTGCGCAACCGCGCCGATGTCGTCTCTGCGATCGAGCGCGTCGGCGGTGCACCCGTCGTGCTCAAGCTCATCGAGGGCACACAGGGGATCGGCGTGATCCTCGCGCCCGAGCTCAAGGTCGCCGAGGCGATCATCGAGACGCTGCAGTCGGCCCGGCAGAACGTCCTGATCCAGCGGTTCATCTGTGAATCGCGCGGCCGGGACATCCGCGCCCTCGTCGTCGGCGACCGCGTGGTCGCCGCCATGCGCCGCACCGCGCAGGGCAACGAGTTCCGATCGAACGTGCACCGCGGCGGTCAGGCCGAAGGGGTCGAACTCGACGAGGACTACGCGCGCACGGCCGTGCGCGCCGCGCAGATCATGGGGCTCAAGGTCGCGGGCGTCGACATGCTCGAGAGCGACGACGGGCCGCTCGTCATGGAGGTGAACTCGTCGCCCGGACTCGAGGGCATCGAGACGGCGACGAAGCTCGACGTGGCGGGCGCGATCATCGACTACATCGCGAATCAGGTGGCGTTCCCTCAGATCGACGTGCGCGAGCGCCTGTCGGTCTCGACGGGCTACGGCGTCGCCGAGCTCGTGGTGCACGGCGACGCCGAACTCGTCGGCACGACGCTCGGCGAGTCGGGGCTGCGCGAGCGCGACATCACGGTGCTCACCCTGCACCGCGGTACGGGCGTCATTCCGAACCCCGGGTTCGGCACGCGGCTCGAGGCCGAGGACCGCCTGCTGTGCTGGGGCCGCGTCGAGGAGATGCGCTCGATGATCCCGGAGCGGCCCAAGCGGCGGCCGCGCGTCAAGAAGCTGCCGAAGAACCCGCTGCCCGCTGAAGAGTAGGGCTGTCGCGCGCAGCCGGGCTCGGGGCGGCAAGCCGGCCGGGGTAGAGTGGCCTGCGGCAATTGTCTCGATGTCGAGAGAAATGGAACACAGTGGATCTGTACGAGTATCAGGCCCGAGACCTGTTCGAGAAGTACGACGTGCCCGTCTTGAAGGGCATCATCGCCGACACTCCGGACGAGGTGCGGAAGGCCGCGCAGACGCTGGGTGGCGTCACCGTCGTCAAGGCGCAGGTGAAGGTCGGCGGTCGCGGCAAGGCGGGCGGCGTGAAGGTCGCGAAGACCCCCGATGACGCGTTCGCGGCGGCGCAGGCGATCCTCGGCCTCGACATCAAGGGCCACACCGTGAAGCGCGTGATGGTGGCCGAAGGCGCCGACATCAAGCAGGAGTTCTACTTCTCGGTGCTGCTCGACCGGGCCAACCGCTCCTACCTCTCGCTCGCGTCCTACGAGGGCGGCATGGAGATCGAGCAGCTCGCCGAGGAGCGCCCCGAGGCGCTCGCGCGCGTCGAGGTCGACCCCGCTGAGGGTCTGCCCCTCGAGAAGGCGAAGGAGATCGCGGTGGCCGCGAAGTTCCCCGCCGAGCTGGTCGACAAGGTCGCGCCGGTGTTCGTGAAGCTCTTCGAGGTCTACACCGGCGAGGACGCGACGCTCGTCGAGGTCAACCCGCTCGTCCTCACCGGCTCTGGCGACATCATCGCCCTCGACGGCAAGGTCTCGCTCGACGACAACGCGGCCTTCCGCCACCCCGAGCACGAGGCGCTGGTGGATGCCTCCAGCGAGGACCCGCTCGAGGCGAAGGCGAAGCAGAACGACCTCAACTACGTCAAGCTCGACGGCGAGGTCGGCATCATCGGCAACGGCGCGGGCCTCGTCATGTCGACCCTCGACGTCGTCGCCTACGCGGGCGAGGCGCACGGCGGCGTGAAGCCCGCCAACTTCCTCGACATCGGCGGCGGTGCCTCGGCCGAGATCATGGCCGCCGGCCTCGACGTGATCCTCGGCGACCCGCAGGTCAAGAGCGTGTTCGTCAACGTCTTCGGCGGCATCACCTCGTGCGTCGCCGTCGCGAACGGCATCGTCGCAGCCCTCGGCATCCTGGGTGACGCGGCGACCAAGCCGCTCGTCGTGCGCCTCGACGGGAACCAGGTCGAAGAGGGCCGCGCGATCCTCACCGGCGCGAACCACCCGCTGGTCACGCTGGCCCTCACCATGGACGACGGCGCTGACAAGGCCGCGCAGCTCGCGGCATCCGCTGCCTGAATCGCCGATCGAGATCAAGGACTAGAGAGAACAATGTCGATCTTCCTCAACAAGGACTCCAAGGTCATCGTCCAGGGCATCACCGGCGGCGAGGGCACCAAGCACACCGCGCTCATGCTGAAGGCCGGCACCCAGGTCGTCGGCGGTGTGAACGCGCGCAAGGCCGGCACCACCGTGTCGCACACCGCCGCCGACGGCTCGCCCGTCGAGCTTCCCGTGTTCGGCACGGTCGCCGAGGCGATCGAGAAGACGGGCGCCGACGTGTCGATCATCTTCGTGCCGCCGGCTTTCGCGAAGGACGCGATGGTCGAGGCCATCGACGCCGAGATCCCGCTGCTGGTCGTCATCACCGAGGGCATCCCCGTCGGCGACTCGGCCGAGGCCTGGGCGCACGCCAAGGCCAAGGGCAACAAGACCCGCATCATCGGCCCGAACTGCCCCGGCATCATCACGCCCGGCGAGTCGCTCGTCGGCATCACCCCGGCCAACATCACGGGCAAGGGCCCGATCGGCCTCGTCTCGAAGTCGGGAACGCTGACCTACCAGATGATGTTCGAGCTGCGCGACCTCGGCTTCTCGACCGCTATCGGCATCGGCGGCGACCCGATCATCGGCACGACGCACATCGACGCGCTCGCCGCGTTCGAGGCAGACCCCGAGACGAAGGCGATCGTCATGATCGGCGAGATCGGCGGCGACGCCGAGGAGCGCGCCGCGGCCTTCATCAAGGAGTACGTGACCAAGCCGGTCGTCGGCTACGTCGCCGGCTTCACCGCCCCCGAGGGCAAGACCATGGGTCACGCCGGCGCCATCGTCTCGGGCTCCGCGGGCACCGCGCAGGCCAAGAAGGAAGCGCTCGAGGCCGCCGGCGTCAAGGTCGGCAAGACCCCCAGCGAGACCGCGCAGCTGCTGCGCGAGGTGTTCGCGAGCGTCAGCGCGTAGGCGCGCCGCGCACATGTCCTGAGGAATCCCGCGGGCGGCTTCGGCCTCCCGCGGGATTCTTCGCGTTTCGCGCGGCCTACGCCGGCCGGCGCGCGTCGACGGAGGCGGCCAGCTTGACGAGCAGTGCGCGCAGCGTGCGCAGCTCGCCGCTCGAGAGCCCGCTGACGAGATCGGTGACGGATGCCTCGAACGTCGGCGCCCCCTCGGCGAGCACCTTCGCCCCGGCATCCGTCAACACGATCCACGACGATCGCCGGTCGTCGGGGTTGGGAATGCGCTCGACCCAGCCGGCCGCCGCGTAGCGGTCGACGATCTTGCTCGCCGTGCCGACGCGCAGGTCGAGCGCGCGCACGATGTCGTCGACGCGCGCGTGCTCGGCCTGCGCGATCAGGGACAGGATCTCGATCGTCCCCACCGTCACGCCGTGCTCGGCCTTCATGCGCGCATCGACCGCGTTGTACAGCGAGATCTCGGCGCGCACGAGCTCATCGAAGAAGTCGATCGAGGCGGACACGGGGCTCCTTAGAAATATTCTTGGGAATTAGATTCCAGAGAATGTAGTTTGGTTATTTAGATTCCTTGGAATCAAGATCACCATAACCTACGAGGGGAACACCATGGGCAAGGCACAGCGCGACGCCGTGAACGCCGCGATCCGCGAGGCTGCGAAGGGCCTCGTCGCCGACACGATCGACGAGCGCCGCGCGCTTTTCGAAACCCGGGCTCAGCCTGGCGACACCCGCGGGCTGACCGCGACCGAGACCGTGCTCGGCGGCCGGCCCGCCCTCGAGATCATCGATGAGGCGCGGGATGCCGGCACGCTGCTGTACTTCCACGGCGGGGGCTATGTCGTCGGGTCGCACCGCACCGGCGCGCGACTGGCCGCAGAACTGGTGCGCCGC
>NZ_JBLRDT010000010.1:0-28832 GCF_057512245.1 Gryllotalpicola sp. CP2-P1 | reverse complement strand
CCGACTCGACCCCGCCGAGCCCCTCGTCAGCCCCGCGTTCGCCCGCGATTTCAGCGGCTTGCCGCCGACCTCGCTCGTGCTCGGCACGCGCGATCTGCTCTTCGCCGACGCCCGCGACTTCCACGCATCCGCCCGCCGCGACGGCGTCGACATCGCGGCCTTCAACGCCGCGGGCGGGTTCCACGTGTTCCTCGCCGCGAGCCGCCTGCCGGAAGCGCGCGCGGCCCGCGCGTGGCTCCGGCGGCGCCTCGCGCCCTACTGGGTCGTGTAGTGCTCGATCGACATGACGAGGATGACGCGATCGGCGCTGTCCGGCGGGGCCTCCTGCCCGGCGTTTCCGTAGCGCTTCCCCAGGTGGATGTAGAACTCGCCCGTCGGGTCGGGCACGACCTCGATCAGCTTGCCGCGCACCTCGAGGTAGTTGAACGGGTTCTCGGGGTTGAGCACGGCGAAGCTCATCGCCGGGTTGTGCTGCAGGTTGCGGAACTTCTGCCTCTTCGTGGTGTGGGTGAACCGCAGAGTCTCGCCGTCGAAGTCGAACCACATCGGGTTGACCTGCACGGTGTCGTCGGGGCGGATCGTGCCGAGGAATCCGTAGTTCGGATTCTCGAGCAGGTGAATGAGGTGGGCAGGAATGACGTCGGCTGCGCTCATGCCCTCATTCAATCAAGGGATGCCTCATCGGCGGCAGCCCGCGCGGCCGGAAGCGCCTCGATCGTAGTCAGGCTCTGACCAGCGCGAAGACGGCGCTCGCGAGCACGAGCACCGAGCCCACCGCGATGACCAGGCTCGTGATCCATCTCTGTCTCACGGGACTCCCCTCAGACCATGTCGAAGCGTTCGCTGCTGATGCGGCTGGGCGGGACGCCCACCTCGACGAGGGCGTCCTCCATGGCATCCATCATCTGCGTCGACCCGCAGATCAGGTGCTCATAGCGGCGGAACTGCGGCGGCAGGTGCCGGCGCAGCAGTTCGGCCGTGATGCGGCCCGACTCGCCGGCCCAGCCCGGGTCGGGCCTGCTGAGCACGTGGACGACCGTGAGATTCGGCAGCGCAGCATCCAACTCGGCGAGCTGATCGCGCAGGATGACCTCGTCCCACCGCGGGCTGGCGTAGAAGAGCGTCACGGGTCGCACGTCTCCGCGCTCCTTCATCGTCGTGAGCATGCTGACGAACGGTGTGACCCCGACGCCGCCGGCGATGAACACGTAGCCGGGAGCCTGCCGGCGGTCCATCGAGAACACGCCGTGCGGGCCGTCGAGATACACGCGGGTTCCCGGTCGCACGGACGGGATCGTGCGGGTGTAGTCCCCTGCCGCCTTGATGGTGATGCTGATCGTTCCGCCTTCCGGAGTGTCCGCCGCGGACGAGAACGAGAACGGGTGCTGCGTCATGCTGAACGGCGAGCGGCCGACGGCGATCCAGCCGAACTGCCCCGGGTCGAAGCGGAAGCCGGGGTGCCCCACCGGTTCGACGACCAGCGTGCTCGCGTTCCCGTATTCGGGGCGCACCTCGACGACCGACCATGGTCGCCGGTAGCGCCCGATCGGGCTGAGCACGCGAATCCAGAGCAGCAGGAAGATCAGCCCGCCGATATAGGCGTCGTAGACGACATGTCGCACGATGCCGACGACGTAGAAGCCGACGAGGCTCGCGTGCAGCAGGGCGAACAGCACGACGGCGACGGCCAGGATGCTGTGCGAGATGTGCCACACCTCGTAGCTGACGCGCAGGCGGCGGCGCCAGAGCGAGATCACGACGAGCACCAGCAGGGCGATGACGCTCGTGAAGGCGAACCGGGCGCGCCACGGCGCGGTCGCGAGATTGAGCAGCGGCAGGTACTTCGGGTCGGCAAGGAACAGCAGGATCGGATGCGCGAGGGCGAAGCCGAGCCCGAAGAACGTGATCTGCACGTGGAACTTGAGCAGCGCGTCGATGCCGAACGGGGCGGCCACGGTCTGGAAACGCGCGATGAGCGCGAACTGCAGCGCGAGGACGGACAGCCCGACGAATCCGAGCGCGACAGAGAACTCCACGAGGAAGGGGCGCCCGGGCGGATTGTCCTGGCCGATGATCAGGGCCAGCGGGGCGAGGCAGAACGCCAGGTAGAGGAAGATCCAGACCAGCCCGCTCAGCAGATTCCTCAACCGGGCCCTCCTCCTGATCGCGGGATGGCTCCCACCCTAGCCACGGGCATGGCCGATCACGAGCAGCGCCCGTGCGGACGCCGTCGTCCGGCCGAAGCCGAAGCTGAATCCGGCATACGAAAACGCCCGGCGAGCTGGCCGGGCGTTGCGACGGAGTGGAGCCTAGGAGAATCGAACTCCTGACATCCTGCTTGCAAAGCAGGCGCTCTACCAACTGAGCTAAGGCCCCGAGAAGGGGAACGTGGTGGGGCTACCAGGACTTGAACCTGGGACCTCTTCATTATCAGTGAAGCGCTCTAACCGCCTGAGCTATAGCCCCGTGAAACGAACCTGTTAGAGATTACCGGACGATTGCCGCTGCGACGAAATCGGGCCGGGAAAACCCTGGGACAGACATCCGCTCGTCTGGAATCAGTTGTTGGTGAAGCCGACGAGCAGGCCGCCGGTGATCTTCACCGACAGGTTGTAGAGCAGCGCCACCACGGCGCCGAGCGCAGTCACGACGATGAGATCGAGGATGCCGACGATGATGGCGAAGCTCATGACGTTGCCCAGGCCGACCGCGTCGAGCAGGCCGCTCTGGCTCTGACCGCCGATGGACTGGAACAGCTCGGCGATCTGCTTGAAGACGCCGGTCTGGGTGAGCACGGTCCACAGCAGGAACGTCGCCACGATGCCGATGATCGCGAGCGCGAGGCCCGCGAGGAACGACACCTTCACGGCCGACCAGAAGTCGACATAGACCAGCTTGAGGCGAACCTGCTTCGACGTGGGGCGCTTCGCCGTCTTGCGGGCGAGTCGCTCGGCGACGCTACTGCTCATCTGTCGGTTCACCCTCCACCGGGCCCGCCGCTGCGGGCTCTGTCGTTTCTACGAGTACTGCCTCTTCGGTACCCTCGCTCGCCTCGCTCACCACGTCCTCGCCGCCGAGCTTCCGCTCGACGTTGCGCGCAAGGGCGATGATGCGGTCGTTGTCCGCGAAGCGGGCGAAGACGACGCCCATAGTATCCCGGCCCTTGGCAGGAACCTCTGAGACGGCCGTGCGCACCACCTTGCCGCTCTGCAGCACGACGAGAACCTCGTCGTCCTCGTCCACGATGAGCGCCCCGGCGAGGTCGCCGCGGTCCTCGACGAGCTTGGCCACCTTGATGCCGAGGCCGCCGCGGCCCTGCAGGCGGTACTGATCGACCGAGGTGCGCTTGGCGTAGCCGCCCTCGGTGACCGCGAACACGAAGCCCTCGTCGGTGACGACGGATGCCGCGAGCAGGCTGTCACCGTCGCGGAAGCTCATGCCCTTCACACCGCTCGTCGAGCGGCCCATCGGCCGCAGCGACTCGTCGGTCGCCGTGAACCTCAGCGACATGCCCTTGCGCGAGACGAGCAGGATGTCGTCGGTGTTCTCGACGAGCAGGGCAGAGATCAGCTCGTCGCCCTCGCGCAGCTTGATGGCGATGATGCCGCCCGTGCGGTTGGTGTCGTACTCCTCGAGCGGGGTCTTCTTCACCAGCCCGTCGCGGGTCGCGAGCACGAGGTGGGTCGCCACCTCGTAGTCGCGGATGTCGAGCACTGCGGCGATCTGCTCGTCGGGCTGCATCGCCAGCAGGTTCGCGACGTGCTGGCCCTTCGCGTCGCGCCCACCCTCCGGCACCTCGTACGCCTTCGCCCGGTACACCCGGCCCATGTTGGTGAAGAACAGCAGCCAGTGGTGGGTGGTCGTGACGAAGAAGTGGTCGACGAGATCCTCGCCGCGCAGCTGCGCGCCGCGGACGCCCTTGCCGCCGCGGTGCTGCGAGCGGTAGTTGTCGCTGCGGGTGCGCTTGATGTAACCGCCGCGGGTGACGGTGATGACCATCTCCTCTTCGGGGATCAGGTCCTCGATCGACATGTCGGCGTCGTAGCCGAGCAGGATGTCAGTGCGGCGCTCGTCGCCGTACTTGTCGACGATCTCGGTGAGCTCGTCGCTGACGATGCCGCGCTGGCGCTCGGGCGACGCGATGATCTCCTTGTATTCGGCGATCTCGCGCTCGAGGGCCTCGAGGTCGTCGATGATCTTCTGGCGCTCGAGCGCGGCGAGGCGGCGCAGCTGCATCGCGAGGATCGCGTTGGCCTGTAGCTCGTCGATGTCCAGAAGCTCGATGAGGCCCGTGCGCGCCTGGTCGACGTCGGGCGAACGGCGGATCAGGGCGATGACCTCGTCGAGGGCGTCGAGCGCCTTCACGAGGCCGCGCTGGATGTGCGCCTTCTCCTCCGCCTGCCGCAGCCGGAACTGCGTGCGGCGCACGATGACGTCGATCTGGTGATCGATCCACGCCGTGAGGAATCCGTCGAGGGGCAGCGTGCGCGGAACGCCGTCGACGATGGCGAGCATGTTCGCGCCGAAGTTCTCCTGCAGCTGGGTGTGCTTGTACAGGTTGTTCAGCACGACCTTCGCCACCGCGTCGCGCTTCAGTGTGATGACGAGTCGCTGGCCGGTGCGGCCCGAGGTCTCGTCGCGGATGTCGGCGATGCCCGCGAGCTTGCCGTCGTTGACGAGGTCGGCGATCTTGATCGCGAGGTTGTCGGGGTTGACCTGGTAGGGCAGCTCGGTGACGACGAGGGCCGTGCGACCGTGGATCTCCTCGACGCCCACGACGGCGCGCATCGTGATCGAGCCGCGGCCGGTGCGGTAGGCGTCGTGGATTCCCTTGACGCCGAGGATCTGGGCGCCGGTCGGGAAGTCGGGCCCCTTGATCCGCTGCATGGCGGCTTCGAGAAGCTCCTCGCGGGTCGCATCCGGGTGCGCGAGCGCCCAGAGCGCGGCATCCGCCACCTCGCGCAGGTTGTGGGGCGGGATGTTGGTGGCCATGCCCACGGCGATGCCGACCGAGCCGTTGACGAGCAGGTTCGGGAAGCGGCTCGGCAGCACGAGCGGCTCATCGGTCGACCCGTCGTAGTTGGGCTGGAAGTCGACCGTCTCCTGGTCGATGTCGCGCACCATCTCGAGGGCGAGCGGCGCCATCTTGGTCTCGGTGTATCGCGGGGCGGCCGCGCCGTCGTTGCCCGGCGAGCCGAAGTTCCCCTGGCCGAGGGCCAGCGGGTAACGCAGCGCCCAGGGCTGCACCAGGCGCACGAGGGTGTCGTAGATCGCCGAGTCGCCGTGGGGGTGGTACTGGCCCATGACGTCGCCGACGACGCGCGCGCACTTCGAGAAGGGGCGGTCGGGGCGGTAGCCGCCGTCGTACATCGCGTAGATGACGCGGCGGTGCACGGGCTTCAGACCGTCGCGCACCTCGGGCAGCGCACGGCCGACGATGACGGCCATGGCGTAGTCGAGGTACGACCGCTGCATTTCCAGCTGCAGGTCGACCTGGTCGATCTTGCCGTGGATGTTGGGCTCGTCGATACCGGGGGTCTCGTCAGACATGTCTTCTTTTCTTTACGGATGCCGGCAGGCTCTAGACGTCGAGGAAGCGAACGTTCTTGGCGTTCTTCTGGATGAAGTGACGACGCGAGTCGACGTCGTCGCCCATGAGCGTCGCGAAGACCTCGTCGGCCGCCGCCGCGTCCTCCATCGTGACCTGGCGCAGCGTGCGCGTCTCGGGGTTCATCGTGGTGTCCCAGAGCTCTTCGTAGTTCATCTCGCCGAGGCCCTTGTAGCGCTGAACGCCGTTGTCCTTGGGAATCCGCTTGCCCGCGGCCTGGCCCGCCTTGAGCAGTGCGTCGCGCTCCTGGTCGGAGTAGACGTACTCGTGCTCGGCGTTGGTCCACTTGAGGCGGTAGAGCGGGGGCTGCGCGAGGTACACGTAGCCGAGCTCGATGAGCGGCCGCATGTAGCGGAAGATGAGCGTCAGCAGCAGCGTCGTGATGTGCTGGCCGTCGACGTCGGCATCGGCCATCAGCACGATCTTGTGATAGCGCACCTTCTCGGCGTCGAACTCCTCGCCGAGGCCGGCACCGAACGCCTTGATCATCGCCTGGATCTCGGCGTTCGCGAGGGCGCGGTCGAGGCGCGCCTTCTCGACGTTCAGGATCTTGCCGCGCAGCGGCAGGATCGCCTGGGTCGAAGGGTTGCGCCCCTGTGTCGCCGAGCCGCCGGCCGAGTCGCCCTCGACCAGGAAGATCTCGGAGATCGACGGGTCCTTCGACGAGCAGTCCTTGAGCTTGCCCGGCATGCCGCTGCCCTCGAGCAGGCCCTTGCGGCGCACCGTCTCGCGCGCCTTGCGCGCGGCGATGCGCGCCGTGGCGGCCTGGATGCCCTTGCGGATGATGTCGCGTGCCGCGTTCGGGTTGCGGTCGAACCAGTCGCCGAGCTGATCGCCCACGACCCGCTGCACATATGCCTTCGCCTCGGTGTTGCCGAGCTTCGTCTTGGTCTGGCCCTCGAACTGCGGCTCGGCGAGCTTGACAGAGATGACCGCGGTCAGACCCTCGCGGATGTCCTCGCCGGAGAGGTTGTCGTCTTTCTCCTTGAGGATGCCCTTCTCGCGGGCATACCGGTTCACGAGTGTCGTGAGCGCCGCGCGGAACCCTTCCTCGTGCGTGCCGCCCTCGTGCGTGTTGATCGTGTTCGCGTAGGTGTGGACGCTCTCGCTGTAGGCGCTGGTCCACTGCATCGCCACCTCGAGGGCGATCTTGCGCTCGGTGTCCTCTGACTCGAAGTGGATGATCTCGTCGTTGACGATCTCGTTCTTCTTGATCGAGTTGAGGTACTCGACGTAGTCCTCGAGGCCGCGCTCGTAGTGGAAGACGTCGCTGCGCGCCTCAATCGGCTCGCCCTCTTCGTCGAGCTGGTCGATCGCGCGCTCGTCGTGCAGCTCGATCGAGAGGCCCTTGTTGAGGAAGGCGTACTGCTGGAAGCGCGATCGCAACGTCTCGTAGTCGAACTCGACGGTCTCGAAGATCTCGTCGTTCGGCCAGAACGTGATGGTCGTTCCCGTGCTCTCGGTGGCCTCACCCTGGGCGAGGGGCGCGTCGGGCTTGCCGTCGTGGTAGCTCTGGGTCCAGACGTGCCCCTGCCGCTTCACCTCGACGTCGAGTCGCTTCGAGAGCGCGTTGACGACCGACGAGCCGACGCCGTGCAGACCACCCGAGACCGCGTAGCCGCCGCCGCCGAACTTGCCGCCGGCGTGCAGCACGGTGAGCACGAGCTCGACCGTCGAGATGCCCTCCGGCTGATGGATGTCGACCGGGATGCCGCGTGCGTTGTCGACGACCCGCACCCCGCCGTCGGGAAGAAGCGTGACGACCACCCGATCACCGCTGCCGGCGAGGTACTCGTCGACCGCGTTGTCCACGATCTCCCACACGAGATGGTGCAGACCGCGGGGCCCGGTCGAGCCGATGTACATTCCGGGCCGCTTCCGAACCGCCTCGAGGCCTTCGAGCACCTGGATCTGGTTCGCGCCGTAGCTCTGGTCGTCAGAGCCGTCGCCGGCCTGGTTCGTCGGTTCGGTCGTCATATGAAATTGAGCTCCTGACCCCACAAATCGTGACGTTCCATCGTATCAGGATGGCTTGCGATTCCCGGGGCTAGACGCCGCTCTGACGCGTTTTTTACGCGTTCGTCATGAGATTTGCCTTCTCAGCCGTAAGTATCGCGAGGGCCACGCCATTGCGTCGACCTGCGACCGTATTTCCAGCTCGGTACGTCCGGCCCGTTGAAACGGATCGACTGGATGCCCGCCCGCGGGTACCGCTGAGCGATTGCAGTCAGCAACTCGACGCGCATGATGCGCAGCTGCGTCGCCCACGCCGTCGACTCGCACTGCACGGTCAGCACGCCGTCCTCGATTCCGAGCGGCTGCGACTTCGACGCCGTGCCCTCGCCCACGAGCTCCGACCAGGCCCCGATGAGCTCGGCCTTGTCGAGCTCGGAGTCCCAGCCGAGCTCCGTCGTAAGCGCGTCCATGACCGACGACAGCCCGCGTGGGTCTCGTCCAGCACCGAACGGCTCAGATCCCGGCTCTCCACTTTCGGCCCGTCGCCGCGCCTTCGAGGTGCGGGCCGACGGTCCGCCGAACAGCTTCTTGAGGCGCAGATAGACGGCGGATGCCTCACTGCGCGGCTCGTCACCGGAGTCGTTCACTCGGCCAGCACCTCCCCCGCACGGATTTTCACGAGCCGGGCGCCGAGCTCGGCCGGCACGTCTTCGAGGACTGCGGCGGTGATGAGCACCTGTTCGAAGTCGCCGATCGCCTGCGCGAGTGCGCGCCGCCGCGCGGCATCCAACTCGGCGAACACGTCGTCGAGGACGAGCACCGGGTCGCCGATCGCGGACTCGGCTCGCAGCAGCTGTGCCGCGGCGAGCCGGAGCCCCAATGCGAACGACCATGATTCGCCGTGGCTCGCGTAGCCCTTGGCGGGGAGTCCGTTGAGCTCGAAGAGCAGATCGTCGCGGTGAGGGCCGACGAGGGTCAGCCCGCGCTCGAGCTCCTTGCGCCGAACCCCGGCAAGGGCCGCGCGGAACACGTCGGCAGTCGCCCCGTCGCCGGTCGACTCGCGCGCAGCGCGCATGGAGACAGAACCGCTCCCGGCATCCCCGTCGTCGTCATCGCCCGCAGCTCCGTGAATGCTGAGCCGCTGCGTGACGCGCGGCTGCTGATCGACGCCCGCGACGGCCTGATATGCGTCGCGCAGCGGCGCCGCCAACTCGGCGACCAGTGCCTCACGCCGGTCGATGAGCTCGCTGCCGAGCTCGACGAGGCGCTCGTCCCAGATCTCGAGCGTCGACAGCTGTGACTCCTTGATGCGCTGGGCGCGCGCGGACTTGAGCAGGGAGTTGCGCTGCGTCACGATCCGCGCGTAGTCGGCCTGAACTCCGGCGAGTCGGGGCGATCGCTGCACGAGGAGCTCGTCGATGAAGCGGCGGCGCGTCGACGGCTCGCCGCGCACGAGGGCGAGATCCTCCGGGGCGAACAGCACGCTCGAGAAGTAGCGGGGCAGCTCGCGCGTGCGCACCGCCGAGCGGTTCACCTGGGCGCGATTCGCCGCCCCGCGATTGAGCTGCACCTCGACGAGCAACTCGCGGTCGACGTGTCGCAGCAGAGCACGGACGACCGCGGCATCCGCCCCCGCCCTGATCATCGCCGCGTCGACGGAGGTGCGGTGCGAGCCGAGCGTCGCGAGATAGCCGAGCGACTCCACGAGATTCGTCTTCCCCTGGCCGTTCGGGCCGACGAAGACCGTGACGCCCGGTTCCAGGTCGAGCTCGGCCGAGCGGTAGTTGCGGAAGTCGGTGAGGGTGAGCCGTTTCACGTGCAACGGTGCTCTCCTCCTCTCCGGCCGGCGGTTGCCTTAACCGCGAGCGCTGGGCGAGCAGCGGAACTGCTCGCCCAGCGACAGACGTTCCTTAGTCGACGGCCTTGACCGCGTGACCGCCGAACTGGTTGCGCAGCGCCGCGACGGCCTTCATCGCCGGCGAGTCCTCCTGGCGGGAGACGAAGCGCGCGAAGATCGAGGCCGAGATCGTGGGCAGCGGCACCGCGTTGTTGATGCCTTCCTCGACGGTCCAGCGACCTTCGCCGGAGTCCTGTACGTAGCCCTCGATGTTCTGGAACTCGGGGTCGGCCTCGAGGGCGCGCACCAGCAGCTCGAGCAGCCACGAGCGCACCACGGTGCCGCGCTGCCACGCCTTGAAGGTGCCGGTGACGTCCTTGATGATGTCCTTGCGGGTGTCGAGCAGCTCGTAGCCCTCGGCGTAGGCCTGCATCAGCGCGTACTCGATGCCGTTGTGCACCATCTTCGCGTAGTGGCCGGCGCCGACCTCGCCCACGTGGACGAAGCCTTCCTCGCGCGGCCCCTCGGGGCGGAGTGCGTCGAACACCGGCATCACGCGCTCGACCTGGGCCTGCGAGCCGCCGACCATGAGCCCGTAGCCGTTCTCGAGTCCCCACACGCCGCCGGAGACGCCGGCATCCATGTAGTCGATGCCCTTCGCGGCGAGCTGCTCGGCGTGGCGGAAGTCGTCGGTGAACTTGGAGTTGCCGCCGTCGATGACGAGGTCGCCCGGCTCGAGCAGCCCCTCGAGGTCGTTCACGACGGCGTCGGTGATCTTACCGGCGGGCACCATGACCCACACCGTGCGCGGCGCGGGCAGCGCCTTGACCAGGTCGGCGAGCGTGGCGACGTCGCTGACGGCGGGGTTGGTGTCGTAGCCGGTGACCTCGACGCCGTTCTTCTCGAGGCGGGCACGCATGTTGTTGCCCATCTTGCCGAGACCGACGAGACCGATGTGCATGGGGGTCCTTCTTCCTTGACGCGTTGGCGGGGTGGTTCCCACTAACGCAGCAGCAGATTCGGCTGCAGCAGGTACTTGTATGTGTCGCTCCCGGCCTGTTCCCTGCTGGTCTGGCTCGTGATGAGCACGGGGCCGGGCTTGTTGGGGTTCTCGGTCTTGGTGAACGAGATGCGCACGAATTCCGAGTGCACCGAGCTCAGACCGTCCAGCAGGAACTGCGGCTTGAGCGAGACGACGGTGTCCTGCCCAGTCAGAAGAGCGTCGATGCTCTCCGAGGCCTGCGCCTGCTCGGAGCCGATGGCTTCGAGCGTCAGGCCTTCTGACGTGAAGGTGTAGCGCAGCGCTGCCTCGCGCTCGAGGACGATCTGCACGCGGCGGGTCGCCTCGATCAGCTCAGCCGTGTTGAGCACTGCGTAGTTGTCGACGGATTCCGGGAAGAGACGCTTCACCGGGGGGAAATTGCCCTTGATGAGCAGCGACGTCACCGTCTTCTTCTCAGCGGAGAAGGCGATGAGCTCGCGCTCGTCGTTGTTCTGGATGGCGACCGAGATGTTGCCGGTGTGGCCGAGCGTCTTGCCGATCTCCTGCAGGGTGCGCGCAGGAACGAGGGCGCTCGCCTGCTCGACGCCGCCGGCCCCGCCGTCCCAGTCGATCTCGCGCACGGCGACGCGGTAGCGGTCGGTCGCGACGAGGCTCAGCGCGTTCTCGGCGATCTCGAGCTGCACGCCGGTGATGACAGGGGTCACATCGTCGCGCGAAGCAGCGACACCGACCTGGGCCACGGCCTCGGCAAAGGCATCCGCCGGCACGACGCCGCTGAACTGCTCGATCTGCGGAAGCGTCGGGTACTCCTCGACGGGCATCGACAGCAGGGTGAAGTGCGAAGAGCCACAGCTGACGGCGATCTTGCCGTCATCGGTGGAGAACTGCACGGGTGCGTTGGGAAGGCGCGAAACGATGTCGGCCAGCAGCCGGCCCGAGACGAGGATCGTGCCCGGCTCGGTGACCTCGGCGTCGATCTCGGTCTGCGACGAGACCTCGTAGTCGAACGATGACAGCGAGATGCCCGCGTCGGTCGTGCGGATCAGGATGCCCGACAGGATCGGCAGCGTCGTGCGCTGCGGCAGGAGTTTGACAGCGAAAGAGACGGCATCGCTCAGAACGTCGCGATTGGCCTGAAATCGCAAGAGACACCCCTGGAGAGTCGGCGGACGGAAGTCGTCACAATGCTAGCGCCGCGTTCAGGGTGAGCCGACAAACGTGTGATTCCGCACCGCCGGCCGACGTGAGGTTGTGGAATCGCTGGCTCACAAGAATTCCGGTTAACGGTCTTAACGGATGTGGAGAGTGTGGATAACTCGGCCGATGCCAGTCGGGGCGCGGGAACTACATTCCTGTCAGTTGTGAATGTCATGTGGTGAGCCCGTCTGCCGCGGAATGACACGGAAGCGCGCAAAAACGTGTGATTCACAAGAATCCGCATCTCGCCCACATCGGCGAGCGTGTTATGCCTTAACACTCCACAAGTTATCCACAGTGTGAACTGGGGGCTCAGGAGGGGCCGCAATCGCGCCGCAGGCGGCCCCGGGCGCACGAAAAGCCCCCGGGCGGGCCGAGGGCTTTTTCTGACACGCGCGTCAGCGGCGCGTCTGCTTGATGCGACTCGTGAGCTCGGTGACCTGGTTGTAGATCGAGCGGCGCTCCTTCATGAGCTCGCTGATCTTCTTGTTCGCGTACATCACTGTCGTATGGTCGCGGTTGCCGAACAGCTGCCCGATCTTCGGCAGGGACAGATTCGTCAGCTCGCGGCACAGATACATGGCGATCTGCCGGGCGGTGGCGATCGCCTGCGACCGGGATGAGCCGTAGAGGTCGTCGACCGAGAGCTTGAAGTAGTCGGCCGTCGCCGTGATGATGTCGACCGGGGCGATGACGTTGTCATCGTCGAGGGTGATGAGGTCTTTCAGCACCGTCTGCACGAGGGACATGTCCACCGGCGTGCGGTTGAGGCTCGCGAAGGCCGTGACGCGGATCAGCGTTCCCTCGAGCTCTCGGATGTTGCTCGACACCTTCGTCGCCATGAACTCGAGGATGTCGTCGGGCACCATGACCTTCTCGCTCTGCGCTTTCTTGCGCAGAATCGCGATGCGGGTCTCGAGGTCGGGCGCCTGAACGTCGGTGATGAGGCCCCACTCGAACCGAGACCGCATGCGGTCCTCGAAGCCCGTGAGCATCTTCGGCGGCAGATCTGAGGTGATCACGACCTGCTTGTTGTGGTCGTGCAGCGTGTTGAAGGTGTGGAAGAAGGCCTCCTGCGTCTCCACCGCGCGCTGCAGGAACTGGATGTCGTCGATCAGCAGGATGTCGATGTTGCGGTACCTGGCCTGGAAACTCGCTCCCCGGTTGTTCTGGATCGAGTTGATGAAGTCGTTGGTGAACTCTTCCGAGCTGACGTAGCGCACGCGGATGCCCGGGTAGAGGCTCATGGCGTAGTGACCGATCGAGTGCAGCAGGTGGGTCTTGCCGAGCCCGGAGTCGCCATAGATGAAGAGCGGGTTGTACGCCTTGGCCGGCGCCTCGGCCACCGCGACCGCCGCGGCGTGCGCGAAGCGGTTCGACTGGCCGATGACGAAGTTGTCGAAGCTGTACTTGGGGTTGAGGCGCGTGTCGGTGGCGCGCGGCGCGACCGTGACTTCGGGTGAAGGCGAGGCGGGCGGCGCCACCTGAGCGGGTGCTTCCGCGTACGCGGGGGCTGGTGCCGCCTCGACGGGGGCCGAGTCGGTGCCGGTCTGCAGGATCTCCTGCTCGATCTCGGGGTTGACCACGATGGCGAACGTCGAGACCTCGAGGGAGGAATCGAGACCCCCGATGGCCGAGAGCAGCGGCACGCGGCTGCGCTGTTCGATCATGCCGCGGGTGAACTCGTTCGGAACCTCCAGATAGAAGGTGCCGGCCATGATCCCCTTGGGCTCGACGAGGCTGAGGAAGCCGTAGAGCTGAGGCGTTACACGCTCGTCCTTCTCGAGAGTCGCGAGGATCGATCCCCACGCCTCATCAAGCGCAGCGTCGCCATCAGTCATCTGTGTCCCCGGGTCCCCTGTAGTTATTCACAGCGTTATCCACCTCAGCGTCGCAAGAAAACACACGGCCCGTCGTTGGAAGCTGACGGGCCTGGGGATAACTGTGAGTGCCACGGTAGTGAAGGAGAGGGCTGTGGACAAATCCCGAACGGGGCATAGAACGCGCGTCTCACGGCGTGTCACGTGTGGCGGTTCTGGAATGTGTCGGCAGGATGGTTCGTTCGATTCGGTTGTGACTGCGGCGCCTCAGTTTGAACTACACGTCTCGCGCCCGTACAGTTAATTGGTTGACTGCAGCCGAGTGCTCGGCTGCTCCCATTCCTCGAGGCCCTGTGTCGTACTCCGACGTCCTGGCCGCTGCATCGATCGAAAGACGAACCATGACGAAGCGTACCTTCCAGCCGAACAACCGCCGCCGCGCCAAGGTGCACGGCTTCCGCCTGCGTATGCGCACCCGTGCGGGCCGCGCCATCCTGGCCGCCCGTCGTCGCAAGGGCCGCAGCGAGCTCTCCGCGTAGCAGTCCGCTCGCGGTGCTCGCCAAAGCCAACCGCATCGTCCGGGCGAACGACTACAGGGCGGTGGTGCGGCGCGGGACCAGGTTCCCCGCACCCCACACCCTGACGTACGTGCGCATCACCCCCGGGCAGACGGAACGGCGCTTCGGGTTCATCGTGGGCAAGACTGTCGGCTCGGCGCCGGTCAGGAACACCGTGCGACGCAGACTGAAGGCAGTGGCCTTCGAATTGCTCGCCGAAGCTCCTGCCGGCGCCGATGTCGTGATCAGGGCCCTGCCAGCGTCCGCGCAGGCATCCTGGTCTACTCTCCATCACGAGATCTCCCAAGCCATCCACAGGGCAGGAACCCGATGACCACCGCGCATGCGCCCGGATTCACGCGGCCCGCCGCCGCGTCCGCGATGCACGTCGCCCGCACCCTTCGGCTCCTTCCCCGCAACATCGTCGTTGCGCTTCTGCGCGGCTACCGTGCCGTGATCTCCCCGCTCTATGGCGATGTCTGTCGCTACTACCCGTCGTGCTCGGCGTATGCACTCGGCGCCGTGCAGCAGCACGGCCTCGGGCGCGGGGGCTTCCTCGCTGCGCGTCGTGTGGTGCGCTGCCACCCCTGGGCGGTGGGCGGCGTCGACGACGTTCCCGAATCGCACTCCTCTCACTTCCACGTGAATCGCTACGGCTTCGTCGTCGACGATCACGCGCACCACGGCCAAGGAAAGGGCTGACCCAACCGAGATGAACCTCGAGAATCTGTACCTCACGATCCTCTGGCCGATCCGTTGGCTGGTCGAGGTCGTTCTGGTCTCCTGGCACTGGATCTTCTCCCACCTCGGAATGGACCCGAATGGTGGTCTGACCTGGGTTCTTTCCATCGTCGGCCTCGTCGTGGTCGTTCGTGCCGCACTGATTCCGGTGTTCGTGCGCCAGATCAAGAACCAGCGCAAGATGCTCGAGGTCGCGCCCCAGATCAAGAAGATCCAGGACAAGTACAAGGGCAAGAGAGACCAGCTCTCTCGCGAGGCCATGAGCCGCGAGATGATGGAGTTCTACCGAGAGACGGGCACCAACCCGCTCGCGTCGTGTCTTCCTCTGCTGATCCAGCTGCCGATCTTCGGCGCCCTGTTCGCCGTGCTGAACAACGCCCAGCACGGCAAGGTGGGCGTCGGAATGCTGAACGCATCCCTGTCCAAGTCCTTCGGCTCTGCGTCGCTGTTCGATTTCGCGCCGCTGCACGACAGCTTCCAGAGCGCCATGAACCACGCCGGCGGGCCCGTCGTGCCGGTCATGATCGTCGCCGCGGTGATGGTCGCCCTGATGGTCGCCTCGCAGTTCTACACGCAGCTGCAGATCATGTCGAAGAACATCTCCGACGAGACGAAGAACAGCCCGCAGTTCCGTCAGCAGCGCACGCTGATGTACTTCCTGCCGTTCATCTTCCTGTTCTCAGGCTTCGCGTTCCCGCTCGGCGTCATGTTCTACTGGCTCACCACGAACATCTGGACGATGGTGCAGCAGTTCCTCGTCATCCGCGCGATGCCGACGCCCGGCAGCGAGGCGGCGCGCCTGCGTGAGGAGCGCCTCGCGAAGAAGCGCGAGGCGCTGATTGCGGCCGGCAAGCTCCAGGTCGCCGCGCCCGCGGTCGACGGCGGCGAGGCTGTTGTCACGCGGGTCAATACGCAGCGTCAGCAGCCGGTCAGCAACAAGCGCAAGAAGAAGCGCCGCTAGGCGACGGCGCCCGATACGAAGATGGATGCCATGAGCGACACCACAGCCCCCGAAACCGCAGCCGACGGCGCCGTTGACGAGGGTGACCTCGCGGCCGACTACATCGAGGAGCTCCTCGACATCGCCGACCTCGACGGTGATCTTGAGATCGACGTTCGAAACGGCCGCACGTACCTGACGGTCACTGCCGGGGAGGGTGGCAATCTGGGCCGCCTCTCGCAGCAGGATGTGGTGCGCTCGCTGCAGGAGCTGACTCGTCTCGCCGTGCAGAACCAGACCGGCGAGTTCTCGCGCCTGATTCTCGACATCGGAGGCTCGCGCGATGCACGGCAGCAGGAACTCGCCGCGCTCGTCGACAGTGCCGTGGCGCGCATCGAGGCGGGCGCGGCGAAGGCGGCGCTCCCCCCGATGTCGTCCTACGAGCGCAAGCTCGTGCACGACCTCGTGGCCGAGCGCGGATTCACCTCCGAGTCGCAGGGCGAGGGCGCCGAGCGGCATACGGTGATCTCGCGCGCATAGGGCGGTATCCAGGGGCGCCGGTCGTGAAGCGCGATCGGCGCCCCTTCGCTTTGTTTCACGTGAAACCCACCGCGATCGGCGAAGGAGAGAAGTGCGGATGCCCCCCGAGATGGAACCGGAGCCGGAAGCGGCCGTTGCCCTGTTCGGCGACCGGATCGAGCTCGCGCGCCGGTTCACCGCCGCCCTCGCCCGGCACGGCGAGGAGCGCGGACTGATCGGCCCGCTCGAGCTGCCGCGACTCTGGACGCGGCACATCTTGAACTGCGCCGTCGTGGGTCCCCTCTTGCGCCCGGGCCGAGTCGGCGATGTCGGCAGCGGGGCGGGCCTTCCCGGTCTCGTGCTCGCGATCGCGCGACCTGATGTCTCCTTCACGCTGATCGAGCCGATGGAGCGGCGCGTGACCTGGCTCAACGAGCAGGTGGGCGAGCTGGGTCTCGACAACGTCGAGGTGCTGCGGGCGCGCGCGGAGGATGCGCCGAAGTACTCCTTCGATCAGGTCACTGCTCGCGCGGTGAGCGCGCTGCGCAAGCTCGTACCGATCAGCGCCCCTCTCCTGCGGCTCGGCGGGGAGCTCGTTCTGCTGAAGGGTGCAGGTGCCCAGGCGGAGATCGACGCGGCGACCAAGGAACTGCGCAAGAACCGGGTCCACGACATCGAGGTCGTCGTGCTCGGCGAGGGCGTGCTCGCAGAGGTCACCCGGGTGATCCGGGCTACAGTGAATTAGACCTCCTCCCCGCCGCCCGCCGATCCGAGAAGGACCACCGTTTCACGTGAAACCCCCTGAGCAGGACCCCGCGCACGACGCCGGTGCTCCCCCGCTGTTGCGGGAGTTGACCGACATGACGAAGCGGCGCGCCGCAGCGGAGCAGCAGGTCCTCCCCCTTCCCTCGCGCACACGCATCTTCACGATCTCGAACCAGAAGGGCGGTGTGGGGAAGACGACCACGGTGGTCAACCTCGCCTCGGCCCTCGCGAAGTACGGCGCCCGAGTGCTCGTCATCGATCTCGACCCGCAGGGCAACGCCTCCACGGCGGTCGGGGTCGAGCATCGCGAGGGAACTCCGAGCGTGTACGACGTCGTGGTGGGCGAGACCCCGATGGAGGACGTCGTGCAGTCGAGCCCTGAAGCCGAGGGGCTGTTCTGCGTGCCTGCCACGATCGACCTCGCCGGTGCTGAGATCGAGCTGGTGTCGATGGTCGCTCGTGAGCAGCGTCTCGCCCGGGCACTGCAGGAGTACCTCGAGCGCGTCGACTTCGACTACATCTTCATCGACTGCCCCCCGTCGCTCGGACTGCTCACGATCAACGCATTCGTCGCCGCGAACGAGGTCCTGATACCGATCCAGTGCGAGTACTACGCGCTCGAAGGCCTCAGCCAACTGCTCAAGAACATCAAGCTCATCGAGAAGCACCTGAACCCGAAGCTGAAGCTCTCGACCATCCTGCTCACGATGTATGACTCGCGCACGAACCTCGCCCACCAGGTCGCCGCAGACGTACGCGAGCACTTCCCCAAGGAGACGCTCGCGACGGTCATCCCCCGCTCCGTGCGCATCTCTGAGGCACCGAGTTACGGCCAGAGCGTGATCGCCTACGACTACGGTTCCTCCGGGTCCCTGGCATACCTCGAGGCCGCCGTTGAAATCGCACGAAGAGGAGTACCCCGGTAATGGCGAAGCGCACTGGACTCGGACGCGGAATCGGCGCCCTCATTCCGACGGCGCCCGCCGATTCGGGCGCTCGCCCGGCCGACGTCTTCTTCTCATCCACGGATGCTGTGACGGCGGCTGCACCGCAGGAGGACTCCGACGCACTGGTGGCGGTTCCCGGGGCGCGACTCGCCAGCCTCTCCCCCGCGGACATCGTGCCCAACGCGAACCAGCCCCGCACCGAGTTCGACCAGGAGCTGCTCGACGAGCTGATCGCGTCGATCCGTGAGGTCGGGGTGCTGCAGCCGGTCGTGGTGCGCCCTATCAAGGGCGAGAGCGGCAAGTACGAGCTGATCATGGGCGAACGCCGCCTGCGCGCGACCAAGGCGCTCGGCCTCGCGACGATCCCGGCTGTCATCAAGGACACGCAGGACGAGCACATGCTGCGCGACGCGCTGCTCGAGAACCTGCATCGGGCCCAGCTGAACCCCCTTGAGGAGGCTTCCGCCTATCAGCAGCTGCTGTCGGACTTCGGCATCACGCACGAGGAGCTTGCGGGCCGCATCGGCCGGTCCCGGCCGCAGATCTCGAACACGCTGCGCCTGCTCAAGCTGCCGGCGCCGGTGCAGTCGAAGGTCGCCGCCGGCGTGCTCTCTGCGGGGCACGCGCGGGCGATCCTCGCGGCGGGTGAGACCGAGGCGATGGTGCGGCTCGCCGACAAGATCGTCAACGAGGATCTTTCCGTGCGGCAGGCCGAGGCCGTCGTCAGCAAGGCCCCGAAGCCCGAGCGTACGAAGCCCACGGCCGGTCGCCACAAGGGCCACCTCGACGAGGTGGCGGAGCGGCTCGGCGATCGCCTGAACACGCGCGTCAAGATCGCACTCTCGTCCCGCAAGGGTCAGATCACGATTGACTTCGCGACGATCCAGGACCTGAACCGCATCCTGTCCGAGCTTGGCGAGACCGCCTACCCGGCCTGAATCACACGGTTGTGTTTCACGTGAAACGCGATTCCGGCAGGGCGCTCCACCTCGCCCACCGTTCCGATTGGGAGGCGGCGCAGGCGGATGGCCTCTATCGGCTCTCGACGCGCGGCGCGACGTTCGCCGAGGTCGGCTTCGTGCACGCGTCCTACGCCGATCAGCTCGCCCGTGTGGCCGAGTTCGTCCACGCGGGCGACGAGGACGAGCTGTGCGTGCTCATTCTCGATGTCGACGCGATCCGGGCGGCCGGCGTGCGCGTGGTGGACGAGGACGGCGGCGATGGCGAGCTGTTCCCCCACATCTATGCCCCCTTGCGCACCGAGTGGGTCAGCGACGTGCTCCCCGCCGCCTTCGACCACGAGGGCCGATTCCGCTTCTGAGGCCTCGGCGGGCGTTTCATGTGAAACGCGAGAGGCGAGCTACCCGACCCGGGCGCCAGAGCTAGCGGCTGAGCAGGGCCGCGTCGAAGTCCTTGATCGCGCGCTCAGCGAGGCCCACATACACCGAGCCGAGGTCGAAGCCGGCGGCCTGGATCGCAAGCGGCACAAGCGAGGTCTCGGTCAGCCCGGGAAGCACGTTCGCTTCGAGGAACCAGGGGGTTCCCTCGGCATCGACGATCAGGTCGACGCGAGAGATGTGACGGAGTCCGAGCGCGCGATGCGCCTCGACCGCCGTCTGCGCGGCGCGCTCGGCGACCTCTGGGGCGAGGCGCGCCGGGGTGAAGAAGTGGGTCTCACCCGCGTTGTAGCGCGCCTCGAAGGAGTAGACGCCCTGGTTGGGGGCGATTTCCACCGCGGGCAGCGCCTGGGGACCGTCGCCGAGATCGAGCACCGTGACGGCGATCTCGGTTCCGACGGCCTTGCGTTCGAGCAGCGCCACGTCGGCGTAGGTGTACGCCGTCACCATGGCTCGCGGCAGCTCGGCCTCGTCGTCGACGATCGTGACACCCTGGGCGCTGCCGCCCTGCGACGGCTTGACCACCAGCGGCGCCCCGAGGAAGTCCCTGAGGACACTCAGCACAGCGTTCGCTCCGAGCTCGCGGAACGTCTCGCGCGGCAGGGTGACGGCCTGCGGCGTCGGCACCCCGGCACGGGCCACGACGGTCTTCGCGATCGGCTTCAGCCAGGCGAGTCGGGCGGGCTCGGGCTCTGCGCCGACATACGGAACCCCGGAGGCAGCGAGCAGCGCACGCAGCGCGCCGTTCTCACCGCTCGCGCCGTGCAGCGCCGGCCACACGACATCGGGCCGCGCCGTGCGCAGATAGCCGAGAAGGTCGGCATCGGGCTCGCGCACGGTGACGCGATGGCCGTGCGCCTGCAGACCGTCGGCGACCCGGCGACCGCTGCGAAGTGAGACGTCTCGCTCGTGCGAGATGCCGCCGGCGAGGACCAGCACATTGAGTCGGTCGAAATCGCTCATGATCAGGGAATCCTTGAAACTAGCCTGTGGTGGTTCAGCGCAGGTCGCTGGGCGGGAACGCGCCGCGCGGCATCCGGATAGAACTCAACTCGCCCGTCCCCGCGAACGTCTCAAGCAGGTCGAGCTCGCCGCCGATGACATTGGCGAGGCGGCGGATGCCCACCTTGATCTGCTCGGGCGTGGGGTAGCAGAACGACAGGCGGATGTTGTGCCTGCCGTTGCCGTCGGCATAGAACGCGGTGCCGGGGGTGTAGGCGACGAGCTCTTTCACGGCGCGCGGCAGCATGGCCTTCGAATCGAGGGTCTCGGGCAGCGTGAGCCACACGTAGAAGCCGCCGTTCGGGTTGGTCCACGACAGCTCGGGCAGGTGCTCCTGAAGGGCGGCGAGCATCGTCTCCTTCCGCTCGCGGTACACGCCGCGGAAGGTATCGATCTGGCCGCGCCAGTCGGCCTGAGAGAGGTACTCGGAGACCACGAGCTGCGTGAACGACGACGGAGACAGCACCGCCGCCTCGTTGGCGAGGATGAGCTTCTCGCGAATCGCGTGCGGGGCGAGCGCCCACCCGAGCCGGAACCCGGGGGCGAGGGTCTTCGAGAAGGTGCCGAGGTAGACGACCCCCTCCTCCTCGATCGAGCGCATGGCGGCGGGCGGGCGGTCGCCGAAGTAGAGCAGACCGTAGGGGTTGTCCTCGAGCACGAGGATGCCCTCGCTCTTGCAGATCTCGAGAATCTCGAGACGACGCTCCCACGTGAGCGTCACACCGGCGGGGTTGTGGAAGGTCGGAATCGTGTAGAGGAACTTGATGCGGCGGCCGGCGGCCTTGAGCCGGGCGATGTGCTCGCGCAGCGCGCCGGGGATGAGGCCGTGCTCGTCCATCGGAACGTGGTCGACATCGGCCTGGTAGGAGTTGAAGATCACCATGGCGGTGACGTAGCTGGGTCCCTCGGCGATGACCACGTCGCCCGGGTCGATGAACAGCTTGCTGAACAGCTCGAGCGCGTGCTGGGACCCGGTCGTCACGACGACGTCGTCGGCGGAACCGCGGATGCCCTCGAGCGCCATGACCTCGAGGATCTGCTCGCGCAGCGCGGGGACGCCCTGCCCGGAGCCGTACTGCAGCGCCACGGGGCCCTGATCGGCCATGACCTTGTCCATCGCGCCGGTCACGAGCTCCTGCGGAAGTGCGGAGACGTAGGGCATGCCGCCGGCGAGCGAGACCACCTCGGGCCGCGACGCGACGGCGAAGAGAGCTCGGACCTCGCTGGCTGCCAGACCTGCCGTGCGGCTGGCGTAGGAGTTGTACCAGGGGTCCAGGTTGTTGCCCTGCGCGGGCGAGCTCTCGATCACGTGCGTCCAATCTCGACGGTTGGTCAATCGTAACCAGGCGCGCTGTGCGGAACCGCCGCGCGTGTAGCCACGGACACGGAAAATGGCCCCGTTCCGTGTGGAACGGGGCCATTCATGCCCGATTGGCTCGGTGACCAGGGGCCCGAAAGCCTCGCTCAGAAGTCCTTACGCGAGGAACTCGGCCAGGTCGTGCTCGAGGGCCGGCTTCGGCTTGGCGCCGATGACGGTCTTCTTGACCTCGCCGCCCTGGTAGACCTTCATCGCCGGGATCGAGGTGATCTGGTACTTCGCGGCGGTCGCCGGGTTCTCGTCGACGTTGAGCTTCACGATCTCGATCTTGTCGGCGTGCTCGGACGCGATCTGGTCGAGGATCGGCGAGACCGCACGACACGGGCCGCACCACTCTGCCCAGAAGTCGACCAGGACGGTCTTGTCGGAGTTCAGGACGTCGGCCTCGAACGAGGCGTCGGTCACAGCCTTAGCAGCGGACATTCTCATATCTCCTTTGGGGTGGTCTTTTCGTGCACGCGGCGCCCGCACTAGGCGGACGCGACGCCGCCCGCGGGCTCCAGCACGGCGTCGACGGACTCTGCCGCCTGGTCGAGCTCGGCGAGGTAGTGCTCGGCGTCGAGCGCCGCGACGGTTCCGGACGCGGCGGCCGTGACGGCCTGACGATAGGTCGGGTCGATCACGTCGCCCGCGGCGAACACGCCGGGGACGCTGGTGCGCGACGAGCGCCCGTCGACGGCGATCGTGCCGGCGGCGGTCAGCTCGAGCTGACCGTGGAACAGGTGCACGCGGGGGTCGTTCCCGATCGCGATGAACAGGCCGTCGAGGGCGAGCTCACTCTCGGTGCCGTCGACCGTGTCGCGCAGGGTGACGCCGGTCACGGCATCCGTGCCCGAAATGCCGACGACCTCTTTGTTCCACGCGAACTCGATCTTCTCGTTCGCGAACGCGCGCTCCTGCATGATGCGCGAGGCGCGCAGGGTGTCCTTGCGGTGGATGACCGTCACCTTGTCGGCGAAGCGGGTCAGGAAGGTCGCCTCTTCCATGGCGGAGTCGCCGCCGCCGACGACGGCGATGTTCTTCTGACGGAAGAAGAAGCCGTCGCAGGTGGCGCACCACGAGACGCCGTGGCCGGACAGGCGGTCCTCGTCTTCGAGGCCGAGACGGCGATAGGCCGAGCCCGTCGCGACGATGACGCTGCGCGCTTCGTGCGTCTGGCCGGAGCCCAGCACGACGCGCTTGGTCTCGCCGAGCAGCTCGACGGCCACCACGTCGTCGTAGACGACCTCTGCGCCGAAGCGCTCGGCCTGCTGCTGCATCTTGATCATGAGGTCGGGACCCATGACCCCCTCGGGGAAGCCGGGGAAGTTCTCGACCTCGGTGGTCTTCGTCAGCTCGCCGCCCGCCTCGACGCTCGAGGCGATGACGAGCGGGTTCAGCTCGGCACGGGCCGCGTAGATCGCGGAGGTGTAGCCGGCGGGACCGGACCCGATGATGATGACGTCGCGGACGCCGTTCTCAGTCACTCAGTACTCCCTGACGTTGCGCACCCGCGGAAGACGCAGGCGCTGGAAGGTAGAACACATAGTAGGTGGAGTTATTCCGCTGTCTGTGAACGACCCAGACGGCGCCGGATGCCGGCGATGGCGGTCAGCAGCTCGGGGGTGCGGAACACGCGCAGCAGTGCGACATACACCGCGAGCATCACGATGGCGACCACGACGCTGGTGACGACGGCGCTGCCGAACGAGGCCGTGATGAAACGCGGCGGCCCGACTTCCACGAACGCGACGAGGACCCCGAAGCCGACGATCGTCGCGACTGCTGCGGCTGCGAAGCCCTGCAGAACGGCGCTGAACACGCGGCCGAACTCGAGGCCGTGGAGGCGGCGGCGCAGCGCCAGCATCGCGAGCGCGGTCTGCACCGTTCCCGCGATCGACACAGTGAGGGCGATGCCGAAGACGCGCGCCTCGAGCGGAAGCGTGAAGCAGACGAAGAGCCCCGCCACCACGATCAGTGACTGCACGAGCGTGTAGAGGAACGGCGAGCGGGTGTCGCCCAGCGAATAGAAGGCGCGGAGGGTGACGAAGCCGATGACGAAGGGCACGAGTCCGACGACGAAGGCCATGAGCACGTAGGCGAACGAGTTGATCGCGCGCAGATCGTTGCTGAAGATGCGGGCGACCGGGATCGCGGTGACGATCAGCACCGCCGCGCATACCGAGACGCTCAGGACGATCGCGCGCACGGACTGCGAGTAGTCGGCCTTGAACGACTCCATGTCGTTGTCGCGTGCGTGCTCGGACATCCGCGTGAAGTACGCCGTGACGATCGAGACGGCGATGATCGAGTACGGCAGCATGAACAGCAGCCACGTCGTCGTCATCACGGTCACACCGGCGCGGTGATGGCCGGAGGCCGAGTTCGCGACGACCGTCTCGAACCACCCGGCGACCTGCGTGCACAGGAGCATGGCGAAGGTCCAGCCCGCCGCGGTCCCCACCGAGCGAAGACCCATCCCCCGCCAGGCGAAGTCGAAGCGGAAGCGCAAGCCCACGCGGCGCCAGAACAGGGTGAGGATGAGCGCCTGCGCGGCGATGCCGAGCGTCGCGCCGCCGGCCACGATGAACACGGCGAGGGGCGACCAATCGGCGACGCCGGGGAGGCCGCCCGGGCCGTAGACGGCGATGAAGACGATCAGCGACGCGATCGAGACCACGTTGTTGAGCACGGGCGCCCAGGTGAAGGGGCCGAACGACTTCCGCGCGTTGAGCACCTCGCCGAGCAGGGTGTAGAGGCCGTAGAAGAAGATCTGCGGCAGCGACCAGTACGCGAACGCGGTCGCGAGCGTCGCCTTCGCACCGTGGATGTTGTAGGCGAAGATCAGCTGCGGTGCGAGCAGGGTCGCGACGACCGTGATCGCGCCGAAGACCAGGATGCCGAGCGTGACCAGCTTGTTGATGTACGCCTGGCCGCCGTCCTTGTGATTCGCTGCGCGCACCAGCTGCGGGATCAGAACGGCGTTGAGCAGCCCCTGGCTGATGATCGCGAAGATCGTGTTCGGAACGTTGTTGGCGGTGCTGAAGGCGTCGGTGACGAATCCGACGGTGCCGAGCGCCTGCACCAGCATCCATTGCCGGCCGAAGCCGAGCACGCGCGAGACCAGCGTGCCGCTTGCGAGCAGCGCTGTCGCGCGGCCGAGGCTAGCCACGGGGGGCTCCGCCAGGGGTGTCGCCCGCCTCGGCGGCATCGGACTCGGCATCCGCCCCTGCCTCGGCCTCCGCCTTCTCACGGCGGCGGCGCTGGATCGTGCGGAAAAGCCCGAAGCCGAAGAACCCGGCCACGATGATGCCGAAGATCAAGGCGCCGACGCCCTCCCAATCGGCGTGCACGTCGATCTCGGCGGTGCGCGACTCGCCGATCGCGACGCCCGTGCTGCTGAAGAGCTGCAGCCCGAGATAGACGGTGCCGTTGCTCAGCTGCGATTTGACCGGCACGAGGACCTTCGCGCTGGAGCCCGGCGCGATGGTCTTCGTCGTGTCGGAGTCGACCGTGAGCCGGTACGACGACGGGGTGGCGCGCAGCACCACATCGACGGCGTGATCGAGCTTGTTCGTCACGGTGATGGGGATGAGGGCTTGGCGGGATGCCTGGCGAATGGAGCCAGGCGAGACGATCTGCACCGCGGCGACGGTGGAGTGCATCGAGTCGATCTGCTTCTTGACGGCCGCGGGCCAGTTGTCGGAGCCGACCCAGCCGACCGAGAACAGGTCGAGAAGACGCGCACGCACGTCGCCGGTCAGCAGGGCGGGCGTGGTGAGCACGCTCGCAAAGGTGGCGATGTTGTCGCTCGGCGGCGTTCCTCCTGCGCGGTGCTCGCCAGCGAGGTCGAGCAGGTCGCGGGCGCTCTGCAGACGGTCGTTGGTGTTCTGATGGTCGACCAGGGCGAGGCCCTGAGTGGGAGTCGACGACATCGCCTGGTCGAGGGTCGCGGGGTGGCTGAACTCGGAGTCGAAGGCCGACGAGAGCGCGGCGGTCGCGCGCGCGGTGTCCGTCGGCAGGGAGCGCCCGAGCGACGCCAGCACCACGGTGCCGCTCGAGGCGTTCTCGGCTGCGAGTGCCAGCTGTGCGTTCAGGGCCGCCGAAGCGACGTTGGCGTCGGCCGCGTCGGTTGCGGTGGCGGCCGCCTGAAGCGCTGTGCTCAGGGCATCGTCGGTCACCAGAAGGTCGCCGTGATCGGTCGACAGGGCGGCACCGGGCGTCTGGCTGAGCGACGTCGCATTGGTGTTGCTCGAGCTCACGATGGTCGTCGTGAGCTTTGCCGCGCTCAGCTTCTCGACATCGGCAGCCCGCACCGTGCCCGAGGCCGGCCAAGCTATGCCGTCGAGGGAATATGTGAAGCCGACGAGCTCGGCGAGCGACGGCAGACGCGTGCTCGTCGTCGGCGACGAGGTCGGCGTCGGGGTCGGACTCGGGGTCGAGGTGGGCTCGCCCACGGTCAGCGGCGCATTGAAGTCGCCGGGCGACATGGCGTAGCTGAAATCGCTCGGCTGAAGTGGGGCCGACAGCCCGGCTTGCAGCTGGAGCACCGGGTCCGCATCGCCGTACTGCAGGGCGAAGCTCGGATTCCCCAGATCGGCGAGGCTCGTCAGCCACTCGCGCGCGCTCGCGGGAGCGCTCTGCCCCAGCGCGCGGATGGAGACCAGGATCATGGGGTCGATCCCCACCGTCAGCTCGGGGTTCTGCTGCGCGATCGTCAGCTCGCGGGAAAGAACGCCGTCGGAGGCGGTGTAGGTGGCGAGGTCGGTCGACGAGATCAGGCCGGCGCCGGTCGCCGGCACGGTGATCGGCATGATCGCTGCCACGCCGACCCGCGTCGGGGTCGAGTCGGGGACGACCAGGGTGCCGGTGCCGGCGCCGAGCGGACCGTCGGAGGTGGTCACACTCGCGCTCAGCCCGAACACGCCGGGCGCGCTCTGGGGCAGGTTCAGCGTGTCGGCCGGCACGGTCAGGCGAGCGACGACCTGTGAGCCGCCGGCGGGCACCGCAGCGGTGCTCGCCGAGCCGAGGCTGCGCGACGCGCGGCCGCCGGGGCTCTTCGTGAAGTCGCTGAGCGAGGCCGTCGAGGGAATCGCTGAGGTCGTGACGGCTACGGAGACGTGCCCGGCTGGGACGGCCTCGGTGCTGGGGTTGGCGATGACCACCGACACCTGAACATCGGCGCCGTCTCTGACGACGCCGCCGCCCGAGGCGAAGACTTCGACCGTGGGCTTGCCGGCCGGGGCGTCACGGTGCGCGGCGTGCGCCGCGGGCGCCGGCACGGCCACCGAACCCAGCGTGATCGCGCCGATCGCGCCCACGAGCGCAAGAGTGACGCCGAGAAGGCTTCGAGGCGCGCGTCGGCGCACAGCACCCTCCTTCTCTGGCATGCAGGTCAGTTTATGGGCGGCAGAGAAGGCGACCCTGTGACCCGGCCCGAGGCGCCGGAAGCCGCCTCGGTAGAATTCCCCGCATGCAGAGCGTGGCCGATTCCCTTTCACGCTTGCGAACCCTCGCCGAGTCCCCCGTGGTCTCGAAGCTGGCCCAGGCGTTCCAGGCCGCGGGCTTCGAGCTCGCTCTCGTCGGCGGCCCCGTGCGCGACGCTCTGCTGGGCCGGCCCGTGCATGACCTCGATTTCGCGTCGAATGCGCGCCCCGACGACATCCTCAAGATCGTCGCGCCGCTCGCCGAAGCCACCTGGGATGTCGGCCGGGCCTTCGGCACCATCGCCGCACGGGTCGATCGCGAGACCGTCGAGATCACGACCTATCGAGCCGACAGCTATGACGGCGAGACGCGCAAGCCGGTGGTCGAATTCGGCGACACCCTCGAGGCCGACCTCGTGCGCCGCGACTTCACCGTCAACGCGCTGGCCTTGCGCGTTCCCGAGATCAAGCTCGTCGACCCGTCAGGCGGCGTCGAGGACCTGATGGGCCGCCTGCTGCGCACCCCGGTCGACGCAGCGGTGTCGTTCGGCGACGATCCCCTGCGCATGCTGCGGGCGGCGCGCTTCGCCGCCCAGCTCGGCTTCGAGGTGGCCGCGGAGACGATGGATGCCATGAGCGGCATGCGCGAGACGCTCAAGATCGTCAGCGCCGAGCGGATTCGCGACGAGCTGGTCAAGATGCTGGCATCCGACACCCCCCGCCCGGGGCTCGAGCTCATGGTGCACACGGGCCTTGCGGAGCTGGTGCTCCCCGAGCTGCCGGCGCTCCAGCTCCAGATCGACGCAGAGCACCGCCATAAGGACGTCTACGAGCACTCGCTGACGGTGCTCGATCAGGCCATCGGCTACGAGCACTCGCGTCACCCGGGCGCCGCGCCCGACGTGACGCTGCGCCTCGCGGCGCTGCTGCACGACATCGGCAAGCCCGCGACCCGCAAGCTCGAGCCGGGCGGCGCGGTCAGCTTCTACAACCACGACCTCGTCGGCGCACGGCTCGCCCGCAAGCGGCTGCGCGCGCTGCGCTTCGACAACGACACCGTCGACGCGGTGGCGCGCCTCATCGAACTGCACCTGCGCTTCTTCGGCTACACCGATGGCGAGTGGACGGACTCGGCAGTGCGCCGCTACGTCCGCGACGCGGGCGACCAGCTCGAGCGCCTGCACATCCTGACGCGCAGCGACGTGACGACGCGCAACCGCCGGAAGGCCGACCGCCTCGGCTTCGCCTACGACGACCTCGAGGCGCGCATCGCGCAGCTCAAGCAGCAGGAGGAGATCGACGCGATCCGTCCCGATCTCAACGGCGACGAGGTCATGTCGCTGCTGGGCCTGCGGCCCGGTCCCGACGTGGGCCGCGCCATGAAGTTCCTCATGGAGCTGCGCCTCGACGAGGGGCCGCTCGGCGCTGAGGAGGCCACGGCACGCCTCGCGGCGTGGTGGGCCGAGCAGCAGGCGCAGGGCTGAGCCGGTAGCGCTCGACCGGCTCGAGCACGTGGTGCTGGCCGCCGGAGAGCACGAAGCCGTCGGCCGTCAGCGTCAGCTGGCTCGCATGGGCGGCGAGTGCGCGGCGCTTGGCCGCGAGGTCGATCGCGACGTCCACCGCATCGGATGCCTCGGCCGGGACGACCTCGATGAACGGCACCCCGACGGCCGCCGCCGCGTCCCGCGCGACCTCGTGCGCCCAGCGATGGTCGGGGTGGCCATAGCCCCCGCCCGAGTCGTAGCTCACGACGACGTCGG
>NZ_JBLRDT010000001.1:0-78518 GCF_057512245.1 Gryllotalpicola sp. CP2-P1 | reverse complement strand
ACCCGGCGCGCTTCATCCTGGCGCGACGGCTCGACGACCTCGCCTACGGCTTCGGGGTGTGGCGCAGCGCGGTGCGCGCCCGCTCGGTGCGGGCGCTGCTGCCCGACATCACGCGCGGGCGGCGCAGACGCTGAGGGCTGCGCCTACAGCTCGAGCGCGAAGAAGACGCTGTTCGGGTCGTCGGTGTAGTCGGCGAAGGGGGCGCAGGGCAGGAATCCGTGCTTCGCATACAGCGCACGCGCGGGCGCGAAGTAGTCCTCCGCCCCCGTTTCGAGCTTGAGCTCGCGGATGCCTCGCCGGCGCGCCTCGGTCACGACAACGCCGAGCATCGCACTCGCCACGCCGCGCCCTCGCGCCGCGGCCGCCGTGCGCATCGACTTCAGCTCGCCGAGACCGCCGGGGTGCTGCTTGAGGGCGCCGACGCCGAGCAGCTCGCCGGTCGCCGCGTCGCGCGCGGCCCAGAAGGTGATGCTCGGGTGCGCGAGCGCGTCGGGGTCGAGGGCGTGCACGCTCTCGGCGGGCGATGTGGCGTGCATGTCACGCAGGTGCTCCGCGAGCAGCTCGAGCACGTCGGCCGCCCTCGGGTCTTCCACGGCGATGACCGGCCCGCCCGAGACGACCGGAACTGTCGGATTCACGGCGCGACTCCGGCATCGAGCGTCGTCTCGCCGCGGCTCGCACGCCCCGGCCGCCGCGCCGCGTACCACCACGCCACGAGGGCGCCCACGGCCAGCACGGCCGCGAAGACGCCGATCGCCTGGGTCACGCCGATCGCGGCGCCGAGCACCCCGAGCGTGACGCCGCCCCCGGTGCGCAGCCCGGAGGAGAACATGCCGTAGACGCCGAGGGTACGGCCGCGCTCGCCGGCGGGCGCCTCGAGCTGCACGACGCTCTGCGTGATCGACAGCGAGGCGATCTCGCCCGCGCCCGCGACCACCAGTGCGACGATCGCGAGCGCATAGCTGCCGGTCAGCGCGAACGCCAGGATCGCCCCGCCGAAGACGACCGTCGACAGCACCGCGGCGCGCAGGGTCGGCCTGATGACGCCGGTCGCCTCGAGCAGGAATCCGCCCACCACGCCCCCGAAGCCCATCGCGAACAGCAGCACGCCGTAGGTCAGGTCGCCCGACGACCCCGCCCCGAGCCGCGCCGCGAACACCGGCATCGACGACTGCAGCGCGTTCCCGATCGTGACCGCGGTCAGGCCCGAGATGATGATCATGGCGATGATCAGGTGATTCGAGCGGATGCTGCGCAGCACCCGCGCCGTGTCGCGCCAGCCCACCTGCGGCTTCACCGCGACGTCGGCGGCGCCGTGCGCGGCATCCCTGGTGTGCCCGGTGAACCTCGTGCGGAACATCAGCACCGTCATCGGCAGGTACAGCAGCACGTTCACGAAGATGCCGCCCGTCGGCCCGAGCCAGAGCAGCAGCGCAGAGCCGACGACGGGCCCGAACAGGATGCCGAGGCTCTGGAACGTGGCGTTCATGCGCACCGCGCTCGGCAGCTCGTGCCGGTCGACGAAGTCGTGCAGCATGAGCTGCTCGGCCGGCCCCCAGAGCGAGCCCGCGGTGCCGTGCAGCACGAGCAGGATGCAGGCCGCCCAGACCGTCAGGCTGTCGGTGAGGAAGAGCACACCCCACACCGCAGAGACGAGCATGAAGAGCCCCTGCGCCGCCTGGATCAGGCGGCGGCAGTCGTACTTCTCGGCGAGCGTGCCCGACCAGACCGACAGCAGCAGGAACGGCAGCCAGTGGCTGATGATCTGGAAGCCGACGAGCGCCGGCGAGTGGAACGTCTGCCACAGCACCCAGTAGGTGATCACGTGCTCGGTGTTGTCGGCCATCATCGACAGCCCCGAGGTGAACAGGTACGGGCGCGAGTCGCGGTTCCGCAGCGCGGCGAAGCGCCGAGGAAGCGAGGGGATCGCCGCGGTATCGCTCACCTAGTGAAAACTACCTCGTCAGGCGATGGCCTCCAGGCGCCCGATCTCCTCCGACGAGAGCCGGAAGCCGAAGATGTCGAAGTTCTCACGCTGGTGCTCGAGCGACCGCGAGCGGGGAATCGGCAGCAGCCCGACCTGCACGTGCCAGCGCAGCACGAGCTGGTTCTTCGTGACACCGTGGTCCGCCGTGATCTGCCGGAAATACTCGTGCCCGGCGACGCGGTCGGCGTTCTTCAGGGGGCTGTAGCTCTCGGTGACGATGCCGCGCAGCCCGTCCGTCTCGCGCGCGGCCCGGTTCTGGTGCAGCAGGTCGACCGGCACCTGGTTCACAGCCGGGGTGACGCCCGTGGCATCCACGACCTCGTCGATCTGCCCTGCGTCGAAGTTCGAGACGCCGATCGAGCGCACGCGCCCCTGCTCCTTGAGCTCGACGAGCGCCTTCCACGTCTCGACGTAGAGGTGGTTCTGCGGCTCGGGCCAGTGGATCAGGTACAGGCCGAGCTGATCGAGCCCGAGCCGCCGCATCGACTCGTCGAACGCCCGCAGCGTGCGGTCGCGCCCGTGCTGCCCGTTCGGCACCTTGCTCGTCACGACGAGCTCGGCCGGGTCGATTCCCGAGCGCCGGATGCCTTCGCCGACGGCATCCTCGTTGCCGTACGAATACGCCGTGTCGATCAGCCGGTAGCCGAGGCCGATCGCCCCCGCGATCGCTTCCGCGCCCGCGGCGCCGTTCAGCCCGTAGGTGCCGAGCCCGATCACCGGGATCGTCGTGCCGTCGTTGAGTTCGTAGCTGGGAACCGCGCTGTCCGTCATAGCTGCAGGCTAAACGGGCGAGCGGATGCCTGTACATGGGGTCGCGGGCGGGCGGCGGCTGCGTGACACTGGCGACATGAGCGAATGGACCCCTGAGGAAGTGCGCGCCATCGGCCAGGTCGAGGAGGTGCAGCTCGCCCCGCTCGCGGGCGACGGCACGCCCCTGCCGGCCGTCACCATCTGGGCCGTCACCGACGGCAGCGAGGTGTTCGTGCGCTCGGTGCACGGCACCGGGGCGCGCTGGTACCGGCACGTGCGCGAGACCGGGCGCGCTGCGTTCACCGCGGGCGAGGTGTCGCGCGAGGTCACCTTCGAGCCGGTGAACGAGATCAAGAACCAGGCGGTGACGGATGCCTACAACGCGAAGTACGCCGCCCAGCCCGCCGAGTTCCGTCAGCCGATGGTCGAAGGGCCCTCCGTCGGCGCGACGCTGCGGGTCGTGCCGGAGTAGCACCCGGCCGGCCGGGGTACCGGCATCGCGTGAAGATCACGGACACGGGCGACCTGTGGTGGAAGACCGCGATCGTCTACTGCCTCGACGTGAAGACCTTCCTCGACTGGAACGACGACGGCGTCGGCGACTTCCCGGGCCTCGCGCAGCGGATCGACTACCTCGCGAGCCTCGGTGTGACCTGCCTGTGGCTGATGCCGGTGCACCCGTCGGGCGGCGTCGACGACGGCTACGACCCGATCGACTTCTACGCCGTCGACGAGCGGCTCGGCTCGCTCGGCGACTTCGTCGAGATGGTGCGGGTCGCCCGCGACCGGGGCATTCGCGTCGTGATCGACCTCGTCGTGCAGCACACCTCTGACCGGCATCCCTGGTTTCAGAAATCCCGCGAGAGCACGCAGTCGCCGTTCCGCGACTTCTACATCTGGCGCACCGACTGCCCGCCCCAGAGCCCGCAGGACAGCGCCTTCCCCGGCGACGAAGACGGCGTGTGGGACCGCGACGAGAAGACCGGCGAGTACTTCCGGCACCAGTTCTACACGCGCGAGCCCGACCTCAACCTCACGAACCCGCGCGTGCGCGACGAGATCGCGAAGCTCGCCGGGTTCTGGCTGCAGCTCGGCATCTCGGGGTTCCGCGTCGACGCGGTTCCGTTCCTGCTGAGCGGCGAGGACCCGAACGCGAGCGCGGGCGAGCTGCACAGCTATCTGCGGGCGCTGCGGGCGTTCCTGTCGCGCCGCCAGGGCGACGCCCTGCTGCTCGGCGAGGTGAACCTCGACCGGAAGGAGCAGGTCGAGTACTTCGGCGGCGACGACGCCGACGAGCTCAACATGCAGTTCGACTTCGTCGGCATGCAGGCCATGTACCTCGCGCTCGCACGGCAGAGCTCGGAGCCGCTGCGCCAGGCGCTGATCGGCCGGCCGAAGCTCATCGCCGACAGCCAGTGGGCGAACTTCGTGCGCAATCACGACGAGCTGACGCTCGACAAGCTGACGGATGCCGAGCGCGAGGAGGTCTTCGCCGCCTTCGGGCCCGAGGAGCGCATGCAGGCGTACGGCCGCGGGCTGCGGCGCCGGCTGCCCCCGATGCTCGGCGGCGATCAGGCGCGCATCCGGATGGTCTACAGCCTGCTGTTCGCGCTGCCCGGCACCCCCGTGCTGTTCTACGGCGAAGAGATCGGCATGGGCGAGAACCTCGACGCGCCGGGGCGCCTCGCCGTGCGGGCGCCCATGCAGTGGAGCGGCTCGTCGCCGAACGGAGGATTCTCGAACGCGGATGCCTCGCAGCTGGTCGCCCCCGTCGTGCCCGGCGAGTTCGGGCCGGAGAACGTGAACGTCGAGGCGCAGCGCACCGACCCGGACTCGCTGCTTGCGTTCATCACGCGCCTCACCCACCGCTACCGCGAGTGCCCAGAGCTCGGCTGGGGCGAGGCGACCGTCGTCGACCACCCGAACCCGGCCGTGCTCGTGCTCGTGAACCGGTGGGACGACTCCGGCATGGTCACGATCCACAACTTCAGCGCCGACGAGCTCGAGGTCGAGCTCGAGCTCGACTGGGTGCCGCAGGGAACGCGCCTGGCCGATCTGCTCGACGACCACGGCCTCGAGCTCGGCGACGGCGGCCGGGTCACCCTGCCGCTCGAGGGCTACGGCTTCCGCTGGCTGCGGATCGCGACGCCGGGCGGCCGCCGGCTGCAGTAGTCCGTCAGAGGTGCCGCCACCAGGTCGAGCTCATGCCGACCCGGTTGAAGCCCTGCGCGCGGTAGATGATCGCGTCCTGCGGGCTCGTGCAGCCCACGGTGCGGGCGCAACGGCGTGCAGCAGCGCGGCGCCGAAGCCGCGGCGCCGGAAGGGCGGCCACACGTCGAGATCGAAGATGCCGGCGACGTCGCCGTCGACGAACGACCACGCGTGGCCCGCGAGCACGCCGTCGATGCGGATGCCGGCGTAGAACGCCCGCTCGGGCTGCGCCCGCGCGAGCCCGAGCATGCGGTCGTAGCCGTTGTGGCCCTGCTCGTCGCGCACGTCCTCGAGGTCGACCCCGACGTGCACGCGCGGATCGGCCGGCGCGTCGATGCCCGCGAGATCGGCCGCGAGCCACCACGGCGCCCAGCCGCGTTCGAATCCGGCGGCGGCGAGGGCGGAGGCATCCATCTCGTTGTCGACCCACGCGCCGACCAGCTCGCGCTCCTCGTTGCGGGCCTGCTCGATGCTGCGCTCGAGGGCGGAGGGGTCGATGGTCTCGGGGAACACCAGAATGAGGCCGTCGGGCCCGTCGACCCAGGTGAGCGGCCCGTCGCTCCAGACGCGGCCGCCGAGGCTCTCGGCGCGGGCGCGCAGCCATTCGGTCTGCACGTGCTCGCACAGGGAGACGATCTGTCGGTGATCCTCGCGCTCGTCCATGGTGATTCCAGGTTGCCCGCTGTTGCTGGATGCCTCAAGGGCTGACGGCGGCGGCCTGGTGGTGCTAAACGCCTTCGGATCGTGGAGCCGATGACGGGAATCGAACCCGCGCTGTCTGCTTGGGAAGCAGAAGTTCTGCCATTGAACTACATCGGCGATGCCTTGAAAACACTGGGATCGTGGCTGGTCGCCCAACCGCGGTTCCCACATTGGTTCCCACATGGCGGTGGCACCCGAAAGCTCGGGTGCCAGGACCATCATACGGGAGCGGCCTGGTTGGGTGCGTGATGGTTCAAGCGCTATCGGGCACCGGGCGAAACACGCGCCGGCCAAGCTGCGGCCCGCCTCCGAGTCGCGGCGGCCAGACGCCCAACCGCGCTAACGAGCGCAACTCACAGCCAAGGCGATCTGCCGCGCATAGGGAGTGCATGTCACCCCGTTAAGCGCCGCAGGCTTCCACTGCGGCTCCAGCTCACCGTCAAAAACAAGCGAACCCGAGTGCGCCTGACAGGCGACATCGGCCGCTGCGACATCATCGCAGTGGCCCTCCTCGTGGCGGCCGCGCACCCGGCCGCACTCCACCTGGTACTGCAGGCGCTCAGCGCCTGGCAACAAGCGAGCTGAGCTTTCGGGCACTCTGTGCGACACGCCGTCGCCGTTGTCGCCTTTTCTCATGTGACCAGCACATCAGCCAACCCGGCGCACCCCCTGAACAGCGATGTGGTCTGGGGGCAGTCGGTGTCGGCGTCGTATTGGAGAATTGGTGCGCGAGCGGAAACAAGCGCCCCGGAAGACAAGAAAACCCCCGCATCGCGAGGGCTCTTGCACTGTCTCAATTCAGTGCTGGGGTACCTGGACTCGAACCAAGAACAACTGAAAGTTCCAGGCCCTACGTGTTGGCCCCATCGCGAAAGTCTGTTTTCCAGCCGGATCAGCAATTTACTTGATTGGAGCGTACCAGCTGTTACGGCGTGATACGCGTTGATTCGGGGCTCTTAGGCACGAAAAGACCCCCAAAAGTACCCCCGAGCGGCCGTGCCGTGGCACGCCCGTCAGCCCGCACCCGCCTGAGCAGCTTGGGGTTCGCTGCGTGGGCGGCCTCCTCAATCGAGGATCTTCGTGAATCCAAGCAGCGGCTTTCGCCAGGAGCCGGCGCAGTTGCTCGAACAGCCAACGGGGTTACAAGTCGAAGGAGTAGACCGGCGACAACCCGTACGTCGTGATCGCGTCTTTGATGAGGACCATTGCCCAGAGCCCCTCGGCTGTCGACTCGCCGCCCGCATCCGCCTTGCGCGCGGGCGTTGTTGTCGTGCACACACCGCCGGAAAGAACGGGGCTCACTGCGATTTGGTCGAGGAATGCCCCGGAGCCGCCCGGCGTGGATGATGAGTCGGCGGTCTTGGCAGCCCACATGGGCCACGTGACGTTGGGGCTGTTGTCGACGAGCGAGTTGTTCCCGATGAACCACGAGGCGGCAGCCCGCGCCTGTTCGAGGTAGGCATCCCGTCGGGTGGTAGCCGTTGTGCGCCCGGACTGCTCCCATGCTTTGGCGAGTTCGATGAGCCCGGCCACGATCGATGAATTGTGGTAGACGATCTGCGTGTCGTTCGTGTGGAACTTCGCGGCCCAACCCGTGATGCTGGGGATCCGCTCGCGCGTGCGCCGGTTGTTCCCTGTGGTGTCGGCGTAATGGTAAGCCTGCATGCCGTAGAAGTTGTCGGCGGAGTAGCTGATGATGTCAAGAAAGCTGCCCAGGGCGGCGTCTGTCTGTCCCAGGTCGCGCTTGAGCCTGTACGCCCGGGCCAGGGCATACATCTGGACCTGGCCCCACGCCTGCCAGTTTCCGCTGGCGGCATCGTCAATGAAGATGCCATTCCGCCAGTCACCTGACGAGCCGACGAATTGGGTGGCGATCACGCGGTTGATGGCTTGATCGATCTTCGCGTACACGGCGGACTGGGTCGGCGGCCCGTCATAGCCAGTGGTGGTCGTTGCCAGCGCCGAGTATGTCCCGTATCCGGCCCCGATCCAGCGGATGCGGAAGTACTCGCTCAGTCCGGTGAGGAAGAAGCTTGCCAGCCTCGTGTCGAGGGTTCCCATGTCGTACTGGAGGCAGTTCGTGAGGACTCGATTGAGGTGGTTCTCCAAGAACGCCGCGAAATACGCGTCGTCGCTGCCGAACACTCCGCCCGGGCTGGTCGCCTTGACCTTCTGCATCATCTGCAGGCCCATCGCGAGCGCCCAGAGCTGGCGCGCATCCTTGGCACCGAGGTTGTGGGTGCTGGTGGTCCAATCTTTCTTGATGTTCGACAAGTATGACGTCGGCCCGCTCGTCGCATCGGAATAGAGCGGGCCGTTGTAGACCGCCGCCACGTCGCTGCCGTTGGTCGCGACAAGGTCGTCCATGTAGATCGAGTAGGCCGGGTGGGAGATAAAGGGAGGGGCCGGGACGGGGGCTCCTCCGCTCGTGATGATCGCCGTATCCGCGGGGTCGCACGGGCCGGGCGCCGACTGCATCCACAGCGCGCGACCGCCTCCCGGCGCGGCCGGGTAGGCGGTTCGCCGGTTGAACTCTGTGCGGTACATGTAGTGAGCGTTCTGGCCTTGCACCGCAGGATCCCACGCATAAATTGAGGGGGCGTCGAGCCAGGCGAAGTTGTATACCCTGCCTTCCATCGTGATGAGGTGGCAGGTAAAAGTAAGGAGTGCTTTCGCTGCGGTCAGCGACGCGACCGTGCCATTGCGGAGGTAGTCGGTGGCGAGAGCAATCGCGGCACGCGCCGCGTCGTCGACGCAGGCTGCCCCTTCAGCCATGTCCTGATAGACGTTCCACCCGTTGGTCTCCCAACCGGACTTCGCGACCGCGTAAAGCGCCAGGGCCTGCATCGGCCACGCTGCCACCGCGGCATAGCCTCCGCTGCCGAGGGTCGCGTCATAGTACGAGGGCACCGGCCAGGTCACGCCGTGCTGGTCTGGGCGCTGGCCCGGACCAGTTCCAGAGCCGTAGGTGAAACCGGTCACGTGTCCCGACGCATCGACCGAGCGCGCGGTCAGGAGCTGCCAGCTCAGGTGGCCGTATCGGTGAAGGTCGTAGTCATCGAAACTGACCGACGTCGTCGTCGCATATGCAGCCAGAGGCCGCTGTGCCGCCACGACGCCGAGCGCGGCGGTGGAGGCGGCTCCCACCATGAATGTCCGCCGACTGAATGCATTACCCACGTCGTTCCTCCTCGTTGAGATAACGTTGTTTCCTGTACTAGCATGGGCCACGCGCTCCCGGACATCAAGCGGGTAAAGCGATTCACGCCACATTGGCGAGCAGGAACGCCAGCAGATCAAACAACGTTGTTCACCTCAGCGGAGACTCTCATGCACATCACGTCATCGACCGGCGATTTCCGGGTCGCCCTCTCCCCCAACGCCGAAGAGACGACGATCTCTGTCGACGTCAAGTCGACCGATGGCGAATGGTCGTCGGCGACCGTGCCTTCGCCGCTCCTCTCTGGAGAGGCCTTCGCGCTGACGACCCATTCGCACACCGTCGCGGGTGCGACGGCGAATCTGAGCGGGGTCGGTACGAACCGCCCCTTCGTCTGGCGCCTTGTCGTGGAGGCTACCGCCGGGTGGTTGGCGTTCGAGCTGTCCATCGAATCCGACGGTTTCGATATCGGACATAGTGCGCCGCAGCCGGGCATCCAGCTCGATCTAGGGGTCCTCCCGCCCTACGAGCGTGGAAATCACTTCTGGTTCACGACGAATGTCTCCGGGCCATCGACCTGGAACCGGAGCGCGGCGGGGAACGACTTTCCCGCCGCGTACTACTTCGACCCGTACCGCCGCTGCGAGCTCGAGCTGTTCGTCGACCTCGGCGTATCCACCTGGTTCGCGGAGGACTCCGCACTCCGCCTCTACGAGTACACGTGCGGCGTCGTCCGGTCGTTCCGCCCGAGTCCATCTGCGGAGTTCGGCTTTATCGGCACGGCGCCGGCGCGGCTGCGAAGCTTCCCGGCAGGACGCCAGGTGCTCCGCTGGTACGTCGCCGCCCGCCGGCGTGACGACCTCGCGGGCGTCTCCCCCACCGAGCAGGACGCCCTTCGGCAGTTGGTTTCGGACTGTCTGCGGCTGGTGGATACCCCGACCGATGAGTGGCAGGGCTCTCCGCGCGCTTGGGCGGATGCCGCAGCGAGCGCGGCCGGCGAGCTCATGAGCAACGGTCTCGCGTGGCGCAGCGATGATCTCGGCGACTACCTGCTCGCGTACGTCGACGCACGCTCCGATGCCTGGTCCGCCGCGTTCGCCGCCAAGGGCGAGACCTGGAACGGCGATGGGCCGTGCCTCGACGCCGCCCTCTGGCTGCTCCGGCCGCTGCAGCGCCTTCGCGCGAGTTCTGCGGGGCCAAGGTTCGCCGCGCTTACCGATAGGCTCGACGACTTCGCCGCGCGGGAGGCCGCCGATCCACGATCCCGCATCCTCTCCGGCCTCCACGATGCGCAGACAGAGATGGGCACGTGGCAGTACGTCTATCTGCTCGCCGACACGTGGTACCTCTACGGAGAATCGGAGCTCCGCGAGCGGATCCTCACCGAGATCGAGGCCGTGCTCATCCCCTTGGCACACCGCGTCGGATACAACTTCCCGCTCTCATTCGACAAGAGGGCACTCCTCAAGCTCGGACCGGGAGGCAACGCCGGATCCGCCGGGACATACGCAATGCTCATGACGAGCCTCGCAGCATCCGAGCATGATCCCGAGCGTTACAGCCAGGAGGCTAGGCGTGCGCTGCGCGCCTTGGCCAATCTGCACATCGACGACGTTCCGCAGGAGGCGGTTCTCGCGGCGCACGCGATGGTAGCCGCGGACGAGTTCGCGCGCCGAGAGCCCGCCGGCGAGTGGGTCGAGCTGCGCGAGTATTTCCTGGCGCAGACCCTCCGCGCCATGTATTGGTATGACGACCCGCTTCCGGTCCACGTGGAGCGCGGCGCTCGGATCGGCATGTTCCAGGCATGCACGGGCATCGTCTATCCTGCGTTCTTCGAGGATGTCGAGGTAGCGGTGCGCCTGGCGAGCGTCGTGGACCGCGAGCGCGACCCGCGCGGTCTTCTACGCGTACTCGACCGCGCACGCCGCGTGAATGTCGGATTCCTGCCCGCGTTCGGGTCAGAACCGGACGCATTTGCCCTGCCTCACATTCCGTTTGAGGAAATCCCAATGCTGGACGGCACACGCTCGGGCGGTTCCATCGGGCAGGAGATCTACGGAGCGGGCTGGCTGTATTGGGCGCACCTTCTCTGGGATGCGCTTGCCGTGTCCGACAACCCGCAGGTCATGGTGTTGAACGCAGATCCGGATCCCGGTCGGGCCGGGGCACCCGGCCGGTTCGTCGCCTACAACGGCACCGATGTGCCGCAGCACGCGACGATCCTCTTCACCGGCGCAGGGACGACCGTCGACGTCCAGCTCGCTTCGGGCGCCTGGGAATGGCTGTCCGTCCCGGTCTGATCTCAGGCCGCGTCGCGCACGGCGATGACCAGCTCATATGCACGGTCATCGCCGGGCGCGAGAGCGTCATCCGGTGGTGCTACGTCCACGCCGAACATCGGGTGTGACGACGGTTCGATACCTAACGCCCACCGGCCCCGTGTGGGGAGGATCCACTGGTGGAGGTACGGGAGTGTGTCCGCGCGCCACGTCACCTCAACCTCGAACCGGCCTCCGCTGACGGTGCAGGTGCTCCATCCGTCGGGCGATTGGGCCGGCTCGTCGTGCAGTACGACCGCCTCGGTGACGACGGAGGTCGGGTTGGGCATCCGGCTCCACTCGGGCGCCTCGGCGACCGGCTCGCGGAAGAGGTGCCGCCGCGCTTCCACGGCCACGCGGGTCCTCGGGAGGACCGCAGGAGCCCCGAGATTCACGTGGTACAGGATCCGGACGGGCACCGGGACGGATCCCGTGTTGACCGCACGATCCGCAATACGCAGGAATGCCGCACCGTTGTCACGCAACCCGCTCGTGATCGTCCGTTCCAACCGAACGGATGGGCCGAACACGGACGCCGCGTCAATGTCCGCTCTCAGCCGAACAAGAGATCGGCCTCGCGCTGGCTCGACCTGGACGTTTGACGCCGGTCGGTGCCCGATATCGCCGTGCAGGGGGTGGGTATCTTCTGCACCTCCGATGTGGAGGAGACCGCACGTGGCCACGAGGCCGCCCGTGAAACGGTCGATCCAGGCGTTGCCCGTGGGCCGGTCGAGCGGTCTCGCATCGGCGACGGGAGAGACCCACCCGAGTGGGAGGCCGGCGAACTCCGTTCGCCCGATGTCGAACCCGCGCGCGGGGAGTACGTCGAAGCGGAGCCCGCCGGCTACGGCCGCGTCGAGCACCCGGGCCTGGTCGGCCGAGCCCGGGAGGCCGAGGCGCTCGACGACGTTCGCCACGGCTGTGTCGTGGGCGAGGAGCCCCTGCTCTCGGAGCTCGGCCGGCGACGGTGTGCCGCTCATTTCGGTGGCCTCGCCACCAGCACCTTGCCCGCGCCGTGGAGGCACGGGCGCCGTACGCCGGCAGGGACCAGAACGGTGTCACCGGAGCGCAGCGGGAGGTCGGCGTTGCCGAACGAGACGAGTGTCACCGCGCCGGCCGTGATGACGAGCACGGCGAAGCCCTCACCCAGATCCACTTGGCCGTGCACATCCTGAGCGTCAAGCCGGAAGTAGGCGTCGGCGCCGCTCGGCAGTCCGGTGGCCGTGTCGCTGGCTCGTCGGACCAAGTGCGCCAGTTCTGGCGCGGCCAGGGCGCTCCGATCGACTGCGTTCAGGGCTCGATCGAAGCCCACGCCGAGGTGTCCGTCCCGCTCGCCGTCGATCGCGAAGCCCTGCCATTCGAGGAGGATCGAGAGGTCCTCGGGCTCTTGCACCTCGACGAGCAGGATGCCCTCTCCGATCGCATGGACGAGTCGGGGCGGCACGAAGACCCGATCGCCTGCGGCGACGTCGACGGTGTGCATCATCCCGAGCAGCGTGCTGGTGTCCTGGGAAGCGACCAACTCCCCCAGTCGCTCGCGGTCCACATCCTCGGTGAACCCGAGGTATATGCTGCCGCCCTCCAAGATGTGCCATGCCTCGGCCTTGCCGTGGGCGGCGTCGACCGCATGTTGCGCGAACTCGGCATCGGGGTGTACGTGTGCCGGGAGCCGTTGGCCGGCATCGAGGAGTTTCACGAGGAGCTTGGGGTCGGCGCCAAATCGGTCCACATGGCCGTAGCCGAGCCACTCGCGCGGGGCGGACCGGATTGCTTCGTCCAGTGACCGGCCGTTTGCGAGCACGGTACGCCCATGCTGCTCCTGCCCACGGACAGCCACGGTGGACGCGACCCAATCCTCGGACGTGTATTCAGGCGCATCCGGCATCCCGCGGAAGGCGGCGATCTTCGCCCCTCCCCGGTAGAAGCGCGCCGGCGGGCGGTTGGTTTCGAGAACCCAGGGCCGGTGGGCGTCCGCGTCGAAAACCGTCTCGGCGGCGGGTATCGCTGAGATATGAGCTGCAGAGCTCGACGCCGCCGTTTGGAGCGCCGCCGCCGGGCCCGCACCCATGGAGACGGTGTACAGGAAGCCGGCGGTTGAGGCGTCGCCTGCGCCGTTGGTCGTCCGGAGCGACGCCAGCGGGGTGATCGGCCCGCGCAGCGCGGTCTCCGCCCACTGATCGGCGAGCGGAGCAAGCGCGCGCCCGGCGTCGCGGAGCCGCTCGGTGCCGGAGGTGCGCAGGGCGACGCCGAGCGATCCGCACGAGACTGCAACGACGCCGACCCCCCACGAGATGAGTTCGTCGGCGAGTTGTTCGGCCACGTCGAGATCGTTAGCGCGCGGAAGGCCGTACGCGGATGTGAGGTCATCGAGGCTCGGCGTGAGGATGTCGATTCCGGGGGCGACTGAACGCAGCAGCGCGCGCCAGTTCACGGAGCCGGCAGCCGAAGCGCGGTCGACGACGGCGAGGTCGACGGACGTCGTCACGTCGGCCGCCTTCGCCGCCCCTAGCAGCGCCGAGAGCGCGGTGCCGCCGTCTGAAATCAGCCGAGGGAGCAGGGAAGGGTACCCGACGTGCAAAAGATCAAGGTCGTCAAGGACGATGTCTGATCCGCTCACAGCGGCGTTGGCACCGGGGTGATGCCAGAAGACCCGGTCGACGTCGGGCTGCTCGATGACGAGTGAGTACGAAGTCGCGAACGGAGCAACCCGCACGCGCGCGTCGATGAGGTCGGAGTCGGCCAGCTCGCGGCGCACGACGGCGCCGAGATCATCGTCGCCGACGGTCGCGTAGACCACGACCGGGTGGCCGAGGCGGGTCATTGCCCGTGCCGTGTTCGCCACGCACCCACCCACCCCGATTGAGAGCGGACCGACGTCGACGAGGCCTCCCGGCTCGACCACGGCGGGTCCCGATAGACCAGGACTCAGGTCCACACAGATATGTCCTGCGATCGCAACCCTGCGCACGCGGACTCCTTTCACGACAAGATAGACAACGTTGTTTCTGCGCATTACTCTGTCACATGTCGTGAGCCTCGGGAAAGCCCCGGGCAGGTGATGAAGGAGTTTTCGCAGTGACGCCCTACCGTTTGAACCGCTTGTTCAACCCCGTCTCCGGGCGCGCGCTCGACGTCGCCGTCGACCATGGCTTTTTTGGGGAGGCGAGCTTCATTGACGGCATCGAGAGCATGTCGCACGTCATCAACGTCTTGGTCGGAGCTGCGCCGGACGCGATCCAGCTAACTTTGGGTCAGGCGCGCAAACTGCAGGCGCGCCCGGGCAAGGACAAGCCGTCGCTGGTGATGCGGACAGATGTCGCCAACGTCTACGGCAATCCCCTGGACACGCACATCTTCAGCCATCACGTGCCGAATGCGATCGAGGAGGCCGTTCGCCTCGACGCCGTGGCCGTCTGCGTGAATCTCATGCAGCTGCCGGGTCACCCGGAGATCCGGGAGGCCAACATCCGCTCGATCATGGCTCTGCGCGAGGAGGCCACCCGCTATGGGATGCCGCTGATGATCGAGCCCCTCGTCATGCAGGACAACTCGCACGCAGGCGGGTATTCGGTCGACGGCGACATCGACAAGATCGTCACGCTGGTCCGCCAGGCCGTCGAGCTCGGGGCGGACCTGATCAAGGCCGATCCCGCGGATGATCTGTCCGTGTACTCTCGCGTGATCGAAGTCGCCGACGGCATCCCGGTATTGGTCCGCGGCGGTGGCCGCGTCGACGACCGCACTCTGCTCGAGCGCACCGCACGCGTCCTTGATGCCGGCGCGTCGGGCATCGTGTATGGACGGAATATCGTCCAGCACCCGAACCCGGCCGGCATCACCGCCGCGCTCATGCGGATCCTCCACGAGGGCGCCTCGGTCGACTCCGCTCTCGCGACGCTCGGGGAGGTCGTCCGATGACCGCGCAGAACGTGGGGATCGGAATCATCGGGGGCGGCCTGATGGGGCGCGAGATCGCCGCGGCCATCCAGCGCTGGCCGGCACTCGTGGACCATCCCGTGCGCCCGCGCCTGACGGCCGTGTGCGACATCAATCCCGCCGCGCTGTCCTGGTTCGATCAGATCGACACCGTCACCCAGACAACGACCGACTACGCCGAGCTGCTCGCGAACCCCGACGTGGACGTGGTCTACGTGGCCGTGCGCCACGATCTGCACGAGCAGATCTACACGGATGTCATCCGCGCGGGAAAGGATCTGCTCGCGGAGAAGCCGTTCGGAATCGACACGGAGGCGTCCGATGCGATACTCCGCGCATTGGCCGAGCACCCCGAGAGCTTCGTCCGATGCTCGAGTGAGATGCCGTTCTTCCCCGGCGCGCAGCGCGCGATCGACTATGTGCGCTCCGGCGCAGCCGGCCCGATCATCGAGGTCAGGAGCGCCTTCCTGCACTCCAGCGATCTCGACGAGAGCAAACCGATCAACTGGAAGCGGCAGGCGAAGTACTGCGGCGAAGCGGGCGTCATGAACGATCTTGGCATGCACGCGTGGCATGTCCCGCTGCGGCTGGGTTGGGAGCCTGAGTCGCTGACGGCCGTACTCCAGAACCTCGTTCCGCAGAGGCCTGGCCCCACGGGCGAACTGGAGGAGTGCGATACGTGGGAGAACGCGACAGTGTGGGGGTGGGTCGACGATGTCAACGGCCGTTTCCCGCTCACGGTCGAGACCAAGCGGATCGCACCGGGCAACAAGAATACGTGGGTGTTCGAGGTGATCGGGAAGACCGGCGGTGTCCGTTTCGCGACCTCCAACCCGAAGCGCGTCGAGGTGCTGAGCGTCGCCGACGTGCCAGGCGTGGGGCGTGAACAGGGCTGGACAGCCGTCGAAGCCGGGAGCCAATCGGTGTGGCCAACCGTCACTGGCGGCATCTTCGAGACCGGATTCTCCGACGCCATCTTGCAGATGTGGGCGGTCTACCTGGCAGAGCGCTCCGGCGAGCTGGGTGACCGCTTCGGTGCCGCAACTCCACAGGAGGCGGCACGCACCCACCGCCTGTACGACGCCGCACTAGCGGCAGCAGATAGCGGGCGGTGGGCATCGGTGATCCGATAACCGCATGACAACAACAGAGCGTACCGGGCAAACTGCGGGTACGCCCATAGAATCGGAGTGCGCGGCCCACACCGGCCGCGCACTTCCGACATTACAGAGGACGGATGGGGACGGAATGAGCCGGCCGCCGACGATGAACGATGTCGCTCAAGAGGCCGGCGTCGCGCTCAAGACGGTCTCACGGTACGTCAACGGCGAGAAGAACATTAACCCGGAGCTCGCCAAGCGCATTCGGGATGCGATTGCGCTCCTCGGCTACCGGAGAAACCTCGCCGCTGCGAGTATCCGTCCCGGCCGGTCAAGTCGGATGATAGGCCTGGTTATCAGCGACCTCGCCAATCCCTACTATTCGACCATCGCCCGCGCTATTGAGACGAAGGCGGCGGCCGCGGGTTACCTACTTATTACCGCGAGCTCGGAGGAGAGCGCGGAGAACCACGACCGCCTCATCGACCGGTTCATCGGGCAGCAGGTCGATGGGCTCATCGTCGTCCCACCTGCACAGCCAGGTCGGTCGTGGGCGGATGTCACTCCGCCGGTCCCCCCGCTCGTGGTCATTGACCGTCCTGCCGACGCCGCTTGGAGCGATACGATTCTGGCCGACAACGCCGGCGGTGCTCACGCTGCAACGGCTGCGCTCACCGCAGCGGGCGCTCGGCGGATTGCGTTCGTCGGCGACACGCTCGCGCTGTACACGATGTCGGAGCGTCTCCGCGGCTATCGTCTGGCGCTTGAGGACGCAGGGATTGCGTTCGAGGAAGACCTGGTCGTAACTGGCGCGCACAGCGCGGACGAGGCGGCGGGCATCGTCTCACACTTGCTGCGCGAGCAGCGGCCGGACGCGATCTTCGCGGCCAATAACCGGGCGAGCATCGGATCGGTCCTTGCGTTTCGAGAAGCAGGTACAGCGCTTCCGCTGATCGGCTTCGATGATTTCGAGTCGGCACGCCTCGGTACCCCCGCCGTGTCCGTCGCGACACCGCGAATCGAGGAAATGGGCCGCCTCGCGGCCGAGCGCCTTCTCGCGCGCATCGACGGCGACACAAGCCCCTCCACGACGACAGTTTTGCCCGTCGAGCTCATCTTGCGCGGTTCCGAACGGGAGGCGGCGGCGCGCTGACGCCGCCGCCTCCCGTCAGCCCTTGACGGCGCCCCCGAGCACGCCGCTGACGAGGTAGCGCTGCAGGAAGATGTACGCGGCCACGAGCGGGCCGGCGACGATCATCGTTGCCGCCGCGAGGAGTCCCCAGTGGCTGGTGTACTGGCCTTGGAACGCGTATAGACCCAGAGTGACCGGTGCCTTATCCGGATCCGGGAGCAGCACCGTCGCGAGGATGATCTCGTTCCACACGCTAATCGCCTGCAGGATAAACACCGTCACGAGCGCGGGACGCGCCATTGGGATGACAAAGGTCGTCAAGTAGCGGAGGTATCCGACGCCATCGAGGGCTGCCGCCTCATCGATCTCGACTGGGATCGACTTGGCGTAGCCCCGCAGCAGGATCGGACCGATGCCCACGGCTACGGACATGATGAGTACGTATCCGATCCGCGTGTCGTAGAGCCCAGTCCGCAGTAGAAGCTGGAACTGGGTGATGATCGCGTTCGGAAGGAACAGGATGAGCACCAGCATCACGTTCCATATGCTGGGCCGCTTCAGATAGCCACGAGCCAGCGGGAACCCAATGAAGAGCGAGACGACGGTGCCGATCACTGCGGCGCCGCCGGCGTAGATCACGCTGTTGATCATGTAGGCACCGAAGTTGCCCTGATTCCACGCGTCGGGGAAGTTCACCCAGTTCGGCACAGTGACGAGCCCGTTCGGGTTAGCGAAGAACTGGGCGTCGTCCTTGAGCGCGGTGTTCAGGAGGTAGAGCAGAGGAAGGAGATAGAGGCTCGCGACAAGGAGTGCGAGAAAGTAATTGATCGCGCGGCCTGCGGCCGGTCTGCGAGTTCGACGGACGGCCTGACGCGGGCCGCCGGCGATGCCTCGGGTGCGTCGTACGGTCCGACGCCGAGCGGAGGCAACGCCGCGCTCGGCAGCCCGCGTCCGAGTCTCTTGGGTGCGGACAGCAGTCACAGCCGGTTCTCCCTTCTGCGGAGGTACCACATGACCGCGAGGGAGATGATTCCTACGATCACGAACTGGACGACGGAGATGGCCGCTGCGTAGCCCTGACTGCCGCTGACGCCACCACCGAAGCCCTGGGCAAAGATAGCGAGCGACAGCAGCTGCGTGGCCGGGTTGCTCGGCCCGGTCAGCACGTACGCGAGCTGGTAGCTCTGCAACGCTCCGATGATCGACAGCAGCACGTTCGCGGTGACGGACGGCGCGAGCAGCGGGAAGGTGACGTGCCGGAGCTTCTGCCAAGGAGTCGCACCGTCGATACTCGCCACCTCGTACAGGTCAGCGGGGATCGCCTGGAGGCCGGCGAGATAGATCACCATCGCCACGCCGATGCCCGACCAGATCTGTACAGCGATGACAAGGGTCAGCGCCAGACGGGGGTCTCCGAAGAAGGCCGACGAGGACCCGAAGAACTTCCAGACGGAGGCCGCAGGGCCACCACTCGGGTTAAAGACGAGGGACCAGATCAGCCCGATGACGGTGACACCGAGCACGGTCGGCATGAACACGAGCGCACGGTAGAACGTGGTGCCACGCAGACGCTGGTTGAAGAGCAGAGCGAACGCCAGCGCGAGCACGTTGATGATGACTGTGGTCGAGAGCGCATAGACGAGGGTGTTCCCGAGCGCGTTGAGGTTATAACCGAGATGCGCCGCCGAGAAGAAGGTGATGTAGTTCTGAATCCCGACCCAGTTGATGGGAAAGTTCGGAAGGCCGCTGATGTCGGTGAAGCTGATGACGATGACCGCGATCGCGGGGACGAAGGCGAAGACGATGATGAGCGCCTGCGCCGTACCGAAGGTCGTCAGCAGCGAGCCTCGTCGGCCAAAGGGGTAGGAGTTGGACATTAATCCTCGAATCATGTGGTCCGTCCGGGAGCGATGCTCCCGGACGGACACGTGGGGAAACCTAGAACGCGGCTGACCAGTCTTTCTGCGCTGCGGCAGCTGCCTTGTCTGGTGTATCGGTTCCGAGAGGAGCGACGCCGACGTAGTTGAATGGGAACTTCGCCGCAGGTCCTGCGTTGGCGTTGGCCGTCCAGATGTTGTCCCAGGCGAGGCTGAACGACTTCGTGTAGTCCTTGATCGAGTCGAGGAATGGTGTTGAGGCGATGCCCGGCTGCGCAGGAGCGAATCCTGCGTCTGCGATGAAGAGCTTGTAGTTCTCCGGCTGCGAGAAGAAGTCGAGATAGGCCAGCGCGGCCGTCTTGTTCTTCGACGCGGTAGTCGCCGACAACCGGATCTCGACCTTGCCACCCAAGGTCGCGTTGTCCCCTACGTTATCGCTAGTCGGGATCGGGAAGTACCCGTACGAGAACTTGCCGGCGACCGCAGCGTCGATCGTCGTCTGGTTCCACGTGCCGTCCGGCGTCATGGCGACCGATCCGTTGGCGAATAGGCTCGGGACGTCGCTGTAGGCGACGCCGGCGAAGTTCTGCTCGGCGTATCCGTACATCGTGTCGACCTTGTTGAGGATGTCCACGAGTTTGGGATCGGTGAGCTTCGCCTTCTGCTTCCACAGCTGCTCGGCGAGGTCAGCTTTGTCGGACTGGGTGGGGTAGGCGCCTTGCACGGCGGCGAGCATCGTGAGACCCGCCGGCCAGCTGTCCTTGCCGCCGATCCCGAGCGGGGTCACCCCTGCGCCCTTCAGCTTGTCGCAGAGGGCGACGAATTCCGACCAGGTGGTGGGAACCTTCAGACCGTTCTTCTCGAAGATGTCCTTGTTGTAGAACACGCCGGTGTAGTAGCTGAGCCCGGTCGGTACGCTGTAGTCCTTGCCCTTGTACTTCAGGGCATCGATCACGGTCGGTGTCCAGTTCTTCATGAAGCTCTCGTGCGATAGGTCGACGAACGTGCCAGCGTCAGCCGCCTTGGCGTCGAACGACTCCGAGCCGGCCGGTACGTAGGACGGGATTGCGATGGGGCTGGCTACGAGGACGTCGACGTTCCCCGCTGACAGGCGGGAGGACTCGACGGATGCCCAGTTGTTCGTGGGGACCGTGGTGAAGACGATCTTGGCGTCGGGGTACTTCTTCTGGAATGCGGCGTTGACGGCCTTGAAACCCGCATCAGACCCGGCGGCGCTGGGGACCAGGACGTTGAGGGTGCCGCTCACTTTCCCGCTCGAGTCGCTGCTCGAGGACGTCGTGCCCGAGCAGGCCGTCAGAGCGACGAGTGCTCCGGTGATGGCCACGGCTAGGGCGCCGCGCGCCACCGCCCGCCGTGTCGGCATGATTGCCTTCATGATGCAACTCCTTTGTCACGTCCCGCTCGAAGCCTCCCGAGCGGTGGGGTCGGGTTCCGTATCGGGGAATACCGGAACAACGTTGTTTCACCATATCTTGCCGCGTAGGAGATACTAGTGTCAAGCTTCTGGACAACGTTGTTCGAAGCCCGTAAGGTTCCCCCTGTCCTCGCTTATCGGTCCGGCCGAAGCGACTCAACCCGACTGGAGAATGTCCATGGAACGACTGTCATCGGAAGGCCTGCGCGCGAGCTACGAGACGGCCCTGGAGCATTCTGACCCGCTCACCGATCGCATCTCGACCGACCAGTTCTCCCGGCGTTATCCGCAGCGCCCCAACTGGACGATTGGACCGTTCGCGCGCGACGAGTCGCTGACGTTCCGCCCGCAGGGCCAGTGGCCGGACCCAACGGGTATCGACTGGACGTCGAGCTCCGTCTTCAACCCGTCGCTGATCGTGGATGGCGACGCGCTGCACATGTTCTATCGGGCATCTCCACGTAAGGAGTCGACGGCCAGCAGGATCGGCCTGGCCACTTACACCGCGCAGCACGGCTGGAGCGACTCCCAAGCCAATCCGATCGTCTACCCGACAGTGGACGACGAACTGCTCAGCTGCGAAGACCCCAAGGTCTACCGCACCGACGACGGGTATGTGCTCTTCTACAACGGGATCTGGCAGGCGGCCGGCAGCGAGGAAGCGGAGCGCTATCCGTCCCCCGGCTATCCGATCGCCTCCCTCGGGTGCGATGTGAAGGTAGCGACCTCGACTGACCTGGTGCACTGGGAGAAGCGCGGGCTCGCCGTGCCCTACGAGGTGTCTCGGCTCTGGGCCAAGGGCGCTGTCATCCCGCGAGACTTGAGCGGCCGCGCGGTCCGCGTGGGCGGGCAGTACCTCATGTACCTGTCGGAGGGTTGTGGCGGGAGCCCGTACATCGGCCGATCGGACGACCTCGTGAACTGGTCGTTCACGCAGCAGCCCTACCTTGATCTGACGTCGCTCGGCGGATCGCTGCTGGAGGTGTCCTGCGCCGTGACGGGGCACGACGACTCCGGCAGCATCGTCCTCGACTTCTTCTACCGCGACTCGTCCGGCGAGTTCGCGGCGGCCCAGGCCCTGTACAGCGTCGACGACCCGTTCCGGCAGGTGGCGGTGAACCGCGGCGGGTCCCTCTCGTGGGGTGGCTTGGTTCGCTACGACGGCGACGTCCTGTTCGCGCAGGGCTGGGACGCACCCTCCGGGACGCATGAGATGTACGTCTATCGCGAGGTCACGGCGTGACGGCGGATTCCGCGGATACGGTCGATCTTTCCGGGGAGTGGATCCTGCGCGGATGGCGTCAGAACGACTGGCTGCTCGGCCTCACGCCCGAGCGGGCCAAAGTGTCCACCGCCGACATCGGCCCGATCCCGACCCCGGTCCCCGGCTCCGTCCGCGGCGCACTCGTGCGTGCCGGTGTCGTCCAGAGTCCCTATCGCGGAACGGATTCGCGAGCCTCCGAGTGGATCGAGAACCGCCACTGGACGTTCGAGCGAGCGATCCCCTCCGCGTCGCTAACGGATCGTGTCGCCGTCGCCGATGAGCGGGTCGTGCTCGAGGCCGACATGCTGGACGGCGAAGGCGTTATCCTCATCGGCGAGACCGTCGTCGGAGAGTTCGCGAACGCGTTCGTGCGCCAGCGCTTCGACATCACCGACAGCCTCGGTCGCGGCGACGACTTGCTCACGATCGTGTTCACCCGGGTTCCGGACGCCCTCGGCCAGAACGGCTGGACCTCCCGCATCCGGGACTGGAAGCCGCGCTTCTCATTCGGGTGGGACTGGACGCCGCGGACAGTGCAGATCGGCGTCGCCGAGGGCATCCGGCTCCGGGTGGGACCGGACTGGAGCATCGACGATGCCCTCGTGCGCAGCGTCGTGGATCGCACGGGTGACGGAGTGGTGGAGGTGGATCTGCATCGCTGCGGGCTCCCCGCCGACGGGGCCGTCGAGGTCTCGGTGATCGACGGTTCCGGAACAGTCGTCGCGTCGGAGTCGGGCGCGGTGGGCGAGCTGCGCACCCTGTCCGTCCCCCGGCCGCGGCTGTGGCACGTCCACCCGACCGCCGAGCAGGCCCTCTACACCGTCCGCGTCGACGTCCGGGCCGACGGCCGGTCGCGGACGACGACCCGTCAGGTGGGCTTCCGGACCCTGGAGTGGCGACGGAATCCCGGCGCCGTCCCCGACGCAGATCCCTGGCTGTGCGTCGTCAACGACCGGGAGATCTTCCTGGCGGGCGTCAACTGGGTCCCGCTGCGCGCGGACCACGCGGATGTGAGCGACGCCGAGGTCCGTGCCCGGGTCCAGACGTACCGTGAGCTCGGGTTCAACCTGATCCGCGTGTGGGGCGGCGCACGGGCTGAACGTCCGGCGTTCTACGACGAGTGCGACCGGCTCGGCGTGCTCGTGTGGCAGGACCTCCCGCTCAGCTCGTCCGGGCTCGACAACGAGCCTCCGTCCGACGCGTCGATCGTGGACGAGTTCCGCCGGATCGCCGCCGACTACGTCACGAGGCTCGGGCATCACCCTGCGCTCGCGTTGTGGTGCGGCGGCAACGAGCTCACCCGGGTGACGGCGCCCGCCGTCCCCGGCCCACCTTTGACGATCGAGCACCCCATGCTTCGTGCGGCCGGCGATGTGTGCGCCGATCTCGCTCCCGGAGCCCGGTATGTGGCGACGACGCCGTCCGGCCCGCGCTTCGAGGCCTCCGCCGCCGAGTTCGGCCGGGGCCTCCACCACGACGTTCACGGCCCGTGGGAGTTCAGCGGCGACGAAGACCAGTGGGCGGCCTACTGGGCGGCCGACGACGCGCTCTTCCGGTCGGAGGTGGGAGTGGCCGGAGCGAGCGGCGCAGACCTGCTCGAGGCCTTCGGACTGCTGCCCGACGGCCTCGAGGACAACCGGGTCCGGGCACTCTGGACGCACTCGTCCGGCTGGTGGCTCGCGGGCTTCGACGCCCGCGATCGCGACGTGCCCGTAGAGCAATGGTTGGACACCAGCGCCCAGCGTCAAGCCCGAATGCTCAGCGTCGCATTTGAGTGTGCGCTCCGACGTTTCCCCGCTACGGGCGGGTTCATGCTGTGGATGGGTCACGACACGTTCCCCTGCGCTGTGAGCCTGGCTGTCGTCGACTTCTGCGGGCGTCCGAAGCCGGCTGCACTGGCCCTCCTGAGCCTGCTCGATCAGTGCGGCGCGAACCTGTCGTCCGCGCCGCACTGATCGGGCTTACTTCGCTGCGAAGACCGCGACGGGTGTGCTCACCGCGTGGCCCGGGGTCCGGCAGCGTTCGCTCGCGGTCACAGCGACGCTCAGCTCGTGCCCTGCGTCCTTCTGTTGAACGGTGTACGTCCGCCCGCGAGCGCCCGGGATCTCCTGTCCGTCGCGGAGCCACCGGTACGAGAAGCTCGCGCCCGCCGGCGTCCAGCTGCCGGGATCGGCGGTGAGGACCGAACGCGGCGCCGCCGTGCCGCCGATCGTCGGTGCGACTGTCGGGATCGGCGACATCCTGGCGGCGATCTGCTCAGGCGTCCCGGTCGTCAGGGTGCCCTCCGAGGCATCCCTCAGGACCGTCACCTTCCGCCCGTCGAGGAGCGCGTAAGTCGCCGTCGTCTGTACGGGATAGAGGATCAGCGCGTCGAGTCCCGCATCGGCTTCCTGCGGGACGGTCACCGTGACAGTGGTTGCGCCGGCCGCCAGCGACGTCCGCCCGAGGTTCACGATCGACACCGTCCCCGCGCCGGACGGCACCGTCGTCGTCGAGCGGAACGCGCCGCCGACGCCGATCGCGGCGGTTGCGGCCTTCGACTGGCCCACCTCGCTCAGGAATACCGAGTACTCGCCTGCCGAGGCCACATCGACCGAGAAAGTGCGGCTGGAGCCGGCCTCGGCGAGCGCGTAGGCCGAGCCGGAGAGGCTCGTCGAGCCGTAGCGGACTTCTGGTGTGCCGAGCCGGAACAGGTTCGCCAGCGTGACGGTCGAGTATCCCTCGTAGGCGTTCGGATTCGTCGATGTGCTCGAGAACTCGACACGAACGGAGACGGTTCCCGCGGGAACAGTCGCCACCGGTGTGGTGTTCACCGACCCGCTGCCCGAGTACCAGGTTCGTGCGTTGTAGCTGAATCCGCTGTCGTCGGCCAGGAGCGTCTGAGCCCCGGACGCGTCGACGGCGAGCACGCGCGCGCGCAGCGCGGTTTGGAACTGCACCAGTGCGGCGAAGTTGAGTCGGAGGGCGTCCCCGACCTGGGGTTGTCCTGCGCCGCCCACGGGCACGTCGACGCTCAGGGACCCGCCGTCGAAGATGCGGACGTTGTTGTAGCCGACGCCCTTCACGAAGATCGCGTGCGTGCCCTGCCACTGTCCGTACACGGGCTGCTGCTGGGTCAGCGGCAGCCCGTCCGCGTAGATCGCCTTCTCGTCGGTGCCGGAGGTGGCGCTCTGACTCAGGAGCGCCTGCGCCGGATCGTTCAGCTGACCACCGGGCAGGGTGAGCGCCGCGTCGGCAGGCCGGCCCTGGCGGTACAGATCCTCGAACTGCACGGTCTGCGTGATGCGGTCCGCTGTCTTGGTCGAGGTCATCAGCGCTTCGGCCTCCGGCACCCGCTTGATCCGCAGAATGGCCCTGAGCGCTTCATCGACCGACTCCGCACCGCTGTTGTCATTGAGGCCGTCGACGGTGATGCCGTCGAACGCGAGGCCGAGCGTCTGGTCGAACATCGGGACGCCGAGCGCGTTCTGCCCCATCCACCAGCTGGCGGCGATCCCCGCCAGCTGGGCGTACTTCTTCTGGCCGGTCACCGAGTACAGAGTGAGGTAGTTCTCGACGTAGGACGCCGTCGCGTAGTTGATCGCCGGAAGCCCCGACTTGTTCGGACTCACCGAGAACGAGCGCCCCGAGATGAGGAGGTCGGAGAGGTAGCTGTCCGCCTCGAGCTCGGCCTTCTTCACCAGGGATTTGTCGCCGGAGAGCTGACCCGCGAGCGCGAGCGCCTTCACCTGGATGCTGCCCCATTCGTCCCACTGTCCACCAGTGTTCGTCACCGCGCCGAGGGGATACGTCGTGAAGTCGCCGGATTGGAAGGTGCCGATGCCCGTGCCCAGCTGGCGCGCGAGTGCCACGGCCTGCGCCTTGGCCGCGCCGGTGAGGCTCGGGGCGTGCGCGGCGAGCGCCGACACCGCGATGGACGACAGCCACACATCGCCGCCGAGCAGGGCCGGCGCCGACGAGCTCTTCGCCCCGGCGATCGGTGCGACGACCTGTCCCAGCCGCTTCAGGCTCAGCGAGAGGTGGGAGGTCAGCTGGGCCGTGAGCGTCGCGTCGCCCTTCTGGATGAGCGGAAGGGCTGTCGCCATTGCCTCATAGCCTCGGGCCGCCCAGTAGCTGAAGCTGGTCGACGACGATTGGCTGTCGCGCTTGTAGATGACGCCTGCGGGGTCGCGGTCGACGAAGTTGTCGAAGTCGCCGTTCGGGGCCTGCATCCACATGACGAAGGCCAGAGCGAGCTTCAGCTGCGCGTAGCTGTGCGCGTCCCGGTAGGTGCGGTAGTGCTCGGCCCAGACGATGGCCGCCCGTGCGACGTCGTCGAGTGCGGCGATGCCCTCCTGCGGATCCGAGATCCAGGTGTAGCCGCGACTGAGATCGGCCGGGTCGACCGGCGCGGAGTAGAGGTGCACGATCAGCATTGGGGTGCCGTCGACGGTGACATGCTCGCTGAGGAAGTCGAGATGCGCCAGGTTCGCGTACACCTCGCTGCGGTCGCCGAGGATGAAGCGGGTGAAGTACGAGACGTCGGCGAGGGTCACCTGCCCGTCGCCGTCGTAGTCGAGCCCGGGGTCGGTGGTTCCGGCCCTGACATGGGCGGCCAGCCACGTGGCATCCGCCGCGTTCACCACGCCGTCGCCGTTCAGATCATCGTTCCCGGGGGCGCGGGTCGCCGTGGCCTGTACGGCGGCGAGGCGCAGCGGCGTGTCGCCCGTGTTCGTCAGGGCTACGGTCACCGCCGTTGCGCCGAGCAGTACGACGCCGGCGCCGAGCGCACTGCTGGTCAGCGTCTGCCACGTTCCGCGGGAGGTCGACGACGGCAGGACAACGGATGCGATCGCCGTGTCCCCGGAGCTCACGGATGCCACCGGACGTGCTGCCGTGTCGTCGGGCGAGACGAACGCGCGGAACGACAGGGTGGGGGCGTCTCCGGGAAGCGGGCTGCTCGCGCCGGCTCCGACGGGCAGCGACTGGCTGATGCCCGCACCGGGTGCCAGCAGGACGCTGCGCAGGGACGTCGCGCCGCTGCCGGACCAGTTGCCGCTTCCGGTCGCCGCGGAGAAGTCGCCGTTCGGCACCGCGTAGTCGACGCGCTCACCGGCGCCGCGGATCCCCCACGCGTGCACGGCATGGAACTCGATGGGCGCGGCGGTGTCGTTGTGCAGTTCGAGATAGAGCGCGCCGGCTCCCGCGCCAATGGCCCCACCGTTCGAGACGAAGTTCGTCTCGGCAGTGACGCGGGCACCGCGGGCGAGACCCGTCAGGTCGCTCCGCTCGGCGAGGATTGAACTGCCGTCGGTGAGGCGCACGAGGACATCGGATTCCGTGGTCAGGCCTGAATCGAGGGTTACGTCGACGGAGGCGTGCACTACATCGCCGCTCTGCGGCGCGCTTCCGGGGCCGACGGGGATGCCCTCCCAGAGCACGCCGCCAGGAGCGATAAGGACCGAGTTCTCGGCGGTGACGGTCCCTGTCGCCGACCAGGGGTCGCCGAAGTCAGCGCCGGCGAGAGGGTAGGTGACTGCAGCGCCGGCGGCGGTGGTCGCCGCCGCCGGCGCTGCAGTCACCGGCGAGACGCTGAGCGTACCAAGAATGACACCGAGGATCATCGCCCCCGCCAACCCCGCCCGCATCGGGCCTTTCCCTGCTTCGGCCCACGTGGGTCGCACCATCGTAACCATCCTCATCGATCGTTAACGCCATCCGTCCGGACTCCGCAGCAGGATAAAACAACGTTGTTCGGCCGCGCAAGAGCACCCTTCGCCCCACCCCTTGGGATTCCTGGCCATTTGTGCAACAGTTGACCCACCAGATTAAACAACGTTGTCTCTCGTGTCTCACTCAGGATTAGGCGGCTGAATGCCCTCGCGTATTACTTCTGTCCTGCCCGAAGCGGCTCTGCCTCCGGGCATCTCGGTCCTGGACCGTTCGATCGACCGGTTCTCCCGTGCCCACGACGCCTCGCATTACCTCCTCGTCCCCTCAGTCGTCGTTCAGCCAGCGTCGGCCGAGGAAGTTGGCCAGGTTTTCCGCGTGTGCTCCGATCAGCAGATCCCGATCACCCTCCGCTCAGGCGGCACGAGCCTGAGCGGACAGGCCGTGAGCGACTCGGTACTCCTGGACACGCGCCAGCGCTTCCAGAAGATGTCCGTATCCCCCGACGGAACATCGGTGACCGTCCAACCCGGCCTGACCATCCGTCAGGTCAACGCTCGATTGGCCCGCTTTCGCCGCCGCCTCGGCCCAGACCCAGCGAGCGAGATTGCGTGCACGGTCGGCGGTGTGATCGCGAACAACTCCAGCGGTATGGCGTGCGGCACCGAGCAAAACACCTACCGGACCTTGCGCTCGCTGGTCGTCACCCTGGCCGACGGGACCACGATCGACACGGGCAGTTCGGACGCTGACGACATGCTCCTTAAGCGCGAGCCCGGGCTCTACCTCGGGCTCCGGGAACTGCGCGATTCGATCCTGCGCCGGCCTGACCTGGTGACGGAGATCAAACATCAGTACTCCATGAAGAACACTATGGGCTACGGGCTCAACTCGCTCCTCGATTTCGACAGGCCGATCGACATCCTGACGCACCTTCTCATCGGCAGCGAAGGAACGCTCGGGTTCGTTTCCGAGGCCACCTTCGAGACCGTCCCGATCTCACCGTCGATCGCAACCGGCCTCCTCGTCTTCCCCGATCTGCGGTCGGCCGCCGCCGCCCTCCCCCACCTCGTCGCGGCGGGCCTTGCAACTATCGAGCTCATGGACGCCACCTCTCTTCGCGTGGCGCAGTCTCTCAGCGATGTGCCGGCTGAAATCTCGACCATCCAGATCGTCGACCAGGCCGCCCTCCTCATCGAGCACCACGCCGCGGACGAGGCAGACTTGAATCGCAAGACAGCCGTGTTGGGGGAACTCCTACAGAGCCTTGAGATTGCCGCGCCGTTCGAGTTCGTCACCGACACGGCCGCCCGGGCATCACTCTGGCACGTCAGGAAGGGGCTATACACAGCGGTCGCGGGAGCACGCCCGTCCGGCACCACGGCGCTGCTTGAGGACGTGGCGGTTCCGGTTGAGCGGCTGCTCTTCACGTGTGAACGGCTGAATGTCCTGTTCGCGGCGCACGGCTACACGGACACGGTGATCTTCGGGCATGCGAAAGACGGCAACATCCACTTCATGATCGGCGAACGCTTCGACGACCCCGACTGCGTCGCACGCTACGAGCGCTTCACGGCCGACCTGGTCGACCTCGTCCTGGAGCAGAAAGGAACGCTCAAGGCCGAGCACGGAACCGGACGCATCATGGCGCCGTTCGTCCGCCGGCAGTTCGGCGAGGAGCTTTACGAGGTTATGTGGCGAATCAAGCGCTTGTTCGACCCGCATGGCATCCTCAATCCGGGCGTGCTGCTGTCGGACGACCCGTCCTCCTACCTCCAAAACCTCAAGTCGAGCGCCTCGGTCGAGCCGGAGGTCGACCGCTGTGTCGAGTGCGGATACTGCGAGCCGGCCTGCCCGAGCAAGAATCTCACGCTGACTCCGCGCCAACGCATCGTCCTCCGACGCGAGATGCGCGCGGCCGAAGAGCGCGGCGACACCGACTTGCTGCGAGAGCTGGCGGCCGACTACGACTACGACGGCGTGCAGACCTGCGCGGTCGACGGCATGTGCTCCGTCGCGTGCCCGGTCGACATCAACACCGGCGACCTCGTCCGCCGGCTCCGCGAAGAGACCGCCAACCGGTTCGCCGGTGCGGCATGGGGGTTCGCTGCCACACACTGGGGAGCCGTTTCGCGGGCCGGTGGTCTCGCTCTGAGCACTGCCGACCACCTGCCGCCCGCACTGGTGACAAGTGCGACCGACCTCGGACGAGCTGTTCTTGGCGCCGACCAGGTGCCACAGTACTCCGACGACCTGCCGCGTGGCGGGCGTGCGAGAAAGCCCGGCCAGCGCGTTCAAGGGCCCCAGGCGGTCTTCTTCGCAGCGTGTATCGGCACGATGTTCGGTCCGGGGGGCGACGGCGTCGGCAGCAGCGAGGCATTTAGGCTGCTGGCTCACCGAGCAGGCGTCACAATTGTGGAGCCCGAGGGGATAGCCGACATGTGCTGCGGGACGCCCTGGAAGTCGAAGGGGCACACGGCAGGTTATGTAACGATGTCCGACCGCGTGTTGCCGTCCCTTCTGGCAGCGAGCGACGGCGGCAGGCTGCCGATCGTGTGCGACGCCGCCTCCTGCACGGAAGGCCTCGAGACCATGGCGGAGCGTGCGCTCGCCGCTGGACCGGAGTATGCGTCTCTACGTTTCATTGACTCGGTGGAGTTCACGAACAGAACTCTCCTGCTGAAACTGTCCGTGAAAGCACCACTGGCTTCCGTCGCTCTGCATCGCACGTGTTCGACCACGACGCTTGACGTGAGCGACCACCTCGTGGGTATCGCCCAGGCAATCAGCGAGGAAGTCTATGAACCCGTCGACTGGGGATGCTGCGCCTTTGCTGGCGACCGAGGGATGCTCCACCCTGAGCTGACATCCTCAGCGACTGAGCGTGAGGCGGCTGAGATCGGCGCGCGCGAGTTTGAGGCCTATGCATCCGCAAACAGGACATGCGAATTGGGCATGTCGCGGGCGACAGGCCGCACCTACGTGCACATTCTCGAGTTGCTCGAGCAGGCGACGAGGGCGGGCGGTGACCAATCTGCGATTTGACGCCTCGGCACGCCCCCTGTCCAACGGCCGCGGCGCTGGCGCGCACGGTAACGAGCGCCAGCTTCCCGGTCGAGACCGCCGGAAGGGCCCGACCTATGCATTATCGGAGCGGTGATACGCGATGAACCGACTCAGTGACCTAGACGTGTCCAGTTGACTTGCGATTCACCTCGCCCGCAACTCAGGCATCCGAATGGCATCTCGTGCGCTACTCCAGCCGACTGGAGCTAACCGCCCTGGTGGTCGTAGTCCTCGCGCATCGACTGGGCGGGTGCCTTGAGGTGATCAGCTGATGCCCCCCGATCTCTGCTATCAGGTGGCGCCAAGTCGAGCGGAGTCGGGCGCGGCATTGATCATCAGCGAGCGCGACCTCAATGCTTTTCCTTGGGTTGAACGACCACATCGGTTGGGCTCCCCGGCGAGGCACACTCGGGCCAGTATCGCCCGCCGGACACGGTCACGCATTCGATCGACTGCTTCGGCCGCCGCGATGCCGAATGCATCGTGTTCGGTGACCGTTGAGATCCCGAGGATCCGCTTTCTCAAACTCCCTCGCTGAGGTTGCCGCCGTGCACGAGTGACGAGCGGAGCGAGTAGAACGCGTTGACGTTCTCGAAGATGCTCGTCGCCAAGTCCGCCGCTGTTTCGAGTAGCCGCCGCACGGCCCCGATAGCGGCCAGTGAGTTCTGAGGTGCCGTCCTCTTCATCGATGAGGATCGCCTCCAGAGCGGTGGCAAAATCCACGATCGTGGCGAGTCTATCGGAGTCGTACGAGCGTGTGAAACTTTGGACAGCTACGAGGCAGCAGCCCTGTTCCTCGCTTGATTTGGAGGGCGCTCCGGATGCGCGGAGGCTGGGCAGGGCACAGCTGATACGCCCGAACCCATCCACACGTTCCTGCCGATAAGCCGAGAATTGAAGAGCCGCACAAGTCGGGCGCTCGTCGGTCGGCAAGACAACGAAAAAGCCCCCGCTGCAACGGGGGCTGATTCTGAGTCGAACCGAGAGGCTGACTGCGTGAGACGGAGATGACGTCTCGAGACTTAGTTGTCCTCGGACTGCATGTTACCCCGGGAACCTGCCTAACGGCTAGAACTCCGGCTCCTTCCCACCAGCGGCTAAATCCCGCCTGGGATTGGAGGTGAGTGACTTGGCTGACAACCAACCAAGACCCTCACGAGGGACAGATGGTCACCTGTGTCGTCGCGATCGCGGGAGCGGTAACGGCGGTCTGCAGGGTCATCATCGCCCTCCACGGCTAACCGCCTAACGAGGCCCGTCGACCAACTGGTCGGCGGGCCTCCGTGCGTCCGCTTCCTGATGCCGCATGGGATCTGGCCCGGAACTCCCCCGCTGAGAAGTATTCAATTCAAGTCTGGCCCGCGAAAAGTTGCGGAATCAAGGCCGCGGGAAGGCTCTTGCGTCCCGGAACGAGCAGCGCCTTCTTGGCCAGGCGGTCGGAAGCTACTTCTGGAAACCCACAAACCGCAGGGCTACGCCGGGGAATCCTGCGAATCTGACTTGCGCTCGACCTGGCCTCCACCATCTGTGAGCACGCCGGCACTGGAAAGCAATCGGTCCAGACGAATCGCTTCGGCTGCAAGTGACTCTATTCGCGCCTCGAGCGCATCGATATCGGCCATGAGATCTGCGTCGCGAGAGTCGGCGGACACGTTCTTGACGATATGGAGCCGCTCGAGCTCGCGCCGTAGAACTCCGAGCTCGCGAAGCGTGTTCAATAGTTCGATGTCTGCTCGTTCCGCAGCAAGTGCGGGGCGGTAGTAGCTGGCCGGTGTCGCGGAGAGCCACGAGTCAAACTCCGCGGCGGTCATTTCGGTGAAATCCGCGCTGAGGTTCGGGAGGTCCAGCGCTGCGTCCGGTCTGGCGATCGGAGCCAGCAGAAGGCTGGGCGGGACGCCGAGGGCGCGGGCAATGTTCAGCAACTGGCTGACGCTGATATCTGCCTTCCTGCCTGACTCGATGTTCTCGAGGATCGCCGCCGTAATCCTTCCGTTCGGAATCGCGTCTGCGAGTTCGCGCGTCGTCCGGTAGCCGCGTTCGCGGCGGGCCAGCTTAATGCGCGCCCCAATGGTTGCTTCGGCTCGGAAATCGGTCATTTCGACAGGCTAATGCGGAATGGGTTGTCAAAAATGAGATTTAGCAATACTGTCACTTCGACAACTCGATCACTCAATGGCTGTCAAATAGGAGAGGAGCCCTCGCATGATCGCAAGCGACCGCGCGAATCACGTCCGCGAACTCGGAGAGGACGAGATCGCGGAGACGGATGAACCTCTTGGCGGCAGCTACATCGTTCCGATCGATCCGATGGAAGGTCTCGGCTGTGACTCGTGCGAATGAACTCCCGACCGACACGGGCGTGGCATCCCTCGTCTACCCCCGCACGGGGGTTACTTTTCGAATCGTGAAGAGGCGGATTCTGGTCCTCTTTGTTACGCCGCTCCACTCCCCGGCCGAGCCAGAGCGGCGGTGAGTCGACGTGACTGAGACTCAACTGACACAGGGTCGCAGTCACCTCCTCGCCCCAGCTTCTCGACGGTCTGTGCCGTCGCGCGCGCCGGCGTCCCGCGCGGATGTCCGCGCTACCGCGCTACCAGACGCGCAGCTCAACGAACTGCTTCGTGAGGTCGACAGCATGCGCCCATTCGTCTGCTATCGGCTTCGCGGGCGCCCGAACGACATTGACATCGTGCTGCAGCACGTGCGCGAAGTGGTCTGGCACCGCGCCCACCGCTACGACGCCCGCCGGGGCACGCCGAATGCTTTCGTGTTCGGCATCACCCGCAACGTTGTCCGAAGCACGCTCGGCAGGCCAGCTCAGACATCGGACGGTCTGCCAGATGAGATCGAGTCCGATTTGCTCGATCCGCTTACAGCGCTGGTGAGCCGGTTCGATTCCTATCGGTGGATGACGCTCGTGGCCGACTTCGTCGGCGAAGCCGATTGGACGCTGATCGCCGAACTCGCCCTCTCTGACGGCGCCGCCCAAGAGCTCCTCGCGGGCCGGAGCCTGACCTCACGTGCGCTGCGAACCGTTCGCGACCGCGTGAGCGACACCGCCTACACCGTGCGGGCCGCGCTCGTTGCGGTCGATGCCGAGGTCCCACTCACCGGATCGGTGCTCATTAGCTGCATCCCCGAGCACGGCGGGCTGCGCGCCGTCGCCGCAATGATCGGCACGGAACCCACACTGATCGCCGAAAAGCTCCATGTCCACGAGGGCACGGCTCGGGCGCGCATCGCCGCCGCGAAGCGGCTCCTCACGATCGCCGACGCAATCCTCCGTCAGGACGCCGCATGAGTCCGGTCGCCGCGGTCATCGCCGCACAGGCGGCCAAGCGTCCGAAGACGACGCGCAACCTGCTGATCGTTGCCGCGGTCGCGGTCTTAATCGTTCCCGCGTCACTCGTCGCGCTTCCCGCCTCGATAGTGCTGGCCATGGGCAACGGAAGCGGCTCACAGGCATCCCTCGGCGCATGCGTCGGCGACGCACCCAGCACGCCGTCCACGCAGACCGTCGACGGGTACGGGCCCGCTCAGCTGACGATCGCTGCGACGATCGTCTCGGTCGGGCAGCAACTGAACGTGCCGCCACAGGGGCAGGTGATCGCACTCATGGTGGCCATGGGCGAGTCCGGGCTGCGGAACCTCAACCACGGCGACGCCGTCGACAACACGACGATCGGCGTCTTCCAGCAGGGCGTCAGCTACGGCGCACAGGCCCAGCGCATGGACCCCGCGCAGGCATCCCGCGCGTTCTATGAGCGGATGCTTCGCGTGCCGAACTGGCAGACGACGGCGCCGACGCTCGTCGCCCAGAAGGTGCAGGTGAACCGGGACCCGAACCACTACACGAAGTACCTCGCGCCGGCCCGCGCTGTGCTCGCGGCGCTCACCGGCTCGGCCTCGGCCCCCTGCCAGACGCCTGCCGACGCGAAGGCGGCCGCCGCGCTGCTCGTCACGGCGATCCACGACGGCAAGCTGAACTTCCTCGACCCGCGCTACGAGCAGCAGGTCATCGACATGGCCAACGACACCGCGAAGCCGCAGTGCCGCATCGACGCGCACGTGCTGCAACTCATCGGCGTCGCGGTGCAGTCCTTCCAGCAGGTCGGCGTCAGCGATCTGAACCGTCGCTGCACGGGCGAGACGCCGGGTGCCGGTACCGAGTCGCAGCACTGGAAGGGCAAGGCCGTCGATTTCTACGCCCTCAACCGGCGCGATCTGACTGGCGCCAACGACCTGTCGATCCAGCTGATCCACACGCTGGATCCCTACGCCCCGCATGGCTCGGAGCTCGGCCAGAAGACCTGCCGACTCGACGCCGGTGACGAGGTCTCGGGCCTCGTCAACTTCACTGGTGACTTCGCTGACACGTGCAATCACCTGCACGTCCAAGTGCCCTGACCAATGACTGACCAACGAATTTCCGAAATGCGCGCCAAATCCGCAGTCCGTGTGCAACGTGCAGGTGAAGGGGCGCAAGCGAAAGGGGTGAACATCATGATCAAGAAACTGATCGCCCTCGTCGCACTCGCCCCGTGCCTGGCACTCGCCGGGTGCGTCGCCTCTGCACACGCACAAGATCAGGCATCCAAGCCGCTCGTCACGATCGATCCGATCAGCCCGTCGCCGACGCCCACGGATGTCGCGCCGGCCGCGACCGGGATCGTCGACACGGTGCTCGTCGACGTCTATCCCGGCAAGACCTTCAAGTCGACGCACGGGTGCGGATGCACTGTGCCCGGGTCGAAGCAGGAGATGTTCCCCGCCGGCACCCCAGCAGTACTGGTGAAGATCACGCTGACCGGCAAGTGGAAGCCTTCCCAAGGTGACCAGACGACGCAGGACGTGACTGGACTGAACCTCGGCGACACCAAGTTCGACGGGCGGCCCGAGCGCGCGGTGCTCGACACCGCTGACGGCCCCGCGCGGGCGGCGGACGCCGACCTGCCGTGGCTTCCGGTCGGCCTTTTCGCGGGGCACCGCGACTGGACGATTCCGAACGACCAGGGCCGCTCGTTCGCCGCCGTCTGGTATCTGCCGCCGGGTGTCGACCGGCTTCTGCTCACGGTGGACGTCCCCTCCGAGGGGATGCCCAACGACTTGATCGTCCCGCTGCCGGCGGACGCGGTCCGGGCCTCCAACCCAGGTGACGAATAGAAGGGGATGTACGAATCATGATTGCGATGAACGAAGCCGTGGCAACCGTGCACGCCCGCACGGTGAGCTACCTTTCCGTCTCGAACCCGACCCCGGACTTCTCCGGGCCAGGCGTCGGGGCGCTCCAGACGGTCGCGAACGTGGTGTTCGCGATCGTGCTGACCCTCGCCGTGATCGGCGGCCTCATCGCCGCCGGATGCATCGTCATCGGCCACGTCTCGAGCAACGGGCGCGTGCAGAAGATGGGCATCGTCGGGCTCATCAGCTGCGTCGCCGGGGTCGCCGTCGCCGGCGGCATCGCGGGCCTCATCAACTGGGGCCAGTCCCTCAACGTGGTGTAGCCATGCTGTCGTCTACCGCTGCTGTACTCGCCGCCAGCATACAACCGTGGTCGCCCGACTACGGCTGCGGGTTCGCCGACGTCGGATGCCAGGCGAACCAGACCATCGCCGGGTTCATGGCCTCGACCATACGCAACCTCGGCGACTTCATCGCGACGCTGATCTCGTCGGCGTTCGACACGACCATCGACCCCGCCAGCTGGGGCGTCGCCCACTCCCAGTTCCTGTTCTGGGTCGCGGTCACGGCGCCCGTGATCCTGATCATCGCGCTCGTGCAGATCGGGATCGCGATGATTCTGCAGGACTGGCACCGCATGGGCCGCGCCGCCGGTGGCGCCGCGCTCGCGATCCCGTTCGCGGCGATCTGCGTGTGGGCAATGCAGCAATTCTCGACGGTGACCGACGGTGTCACCAGCACCCTCACGACGAGCGTTCAGGGCGGCAGTCTCGCCGATGGCCTGCTTCGCGTTGTCGGCATCGTCGACGTTCGCGGTGACGTCGAGGGTGCAGTCATGTCCAGCTCGCAGTTCAGCAAGGACAGCGTGATCTACACGCTGGCGTCGCAGGGTGCCGCGGCGCAGAACGCGATCGGCGAATACGTCATGGCCCTGCTTCTCGTCGGCGTCATGATGATCGCCGCTCTCTTCCTTTTCATCGCCATGGCGATCCGAGAGTTCGGCCTGCTCGCGCTGGCCGCGATGGCGCCGATCGGGCTCATGATGATCGGCCAGCCCAAGCTGACCGCCTGGGCGAACAAGTGGATGAGCGTCACCACCGGGCTGCTCATCGCCAAGCCGCTCGCGGCCGGCATCGTGCTGCTGGCCGTCGAGCTCACCAAGTCGAGCGCCAGCATCGCAGTCATTCTCATCGCCTCAGGCGCCGTCGTCGGGGCGTCCTTCTCGCCCCTGTGGGCGACGCGCCTGGTCTCGTTCGCCGGCACCGAAGTCGGCACCGCCCTGCACCGCCGTCCCTCCGTGCGTGACCAGGTGTCGCGCGCCGGAACCGCGGCCGCCCCCGCACGCGGAGCCGTGCGCCTCATCACCCTCGGAAAGTGAAAACATGACCACCTTCGCCGCAGACCAGATCCTGTCTGAAGAAGGCGCCCCGCGCGTCCGCTTCGCTGCCCGCGAGCGCCGCGGCGCACTCCTCGGCCTCTCCTTTCTGCAGCTGATGGTGATCGGCGCCGCCGTCGCCATCCTGCTGATCAGCCTGTTCGTCGACGTGAACGCGATCTGGGTGCTGCTTCCCATCTGCACCGTGATCTGCTTCTTCGCGGTCGCGACCTATCGGCGCGAGCCCATCCTCGTCATCGCGGCCCAAGCGCTTCGATATGGGCTGCGGTCAACCGCTGGTCAGACGAAGTTCCGCCGCGACGTGTGGCTGCGAGTCAGCGTCGCCTCGCTCAACGTCGGGCACGCCGCGCAAGCTGCGGCCGCCCCGATCGTTGCCTCGCGATTCCTGCTGCCCGGTGCGCTCGGCGACGTGCAGATCGTGCAGATCCCGGGCGCGGGCGCCTTCATCTACAACGCACGTGGCCGGCTGGCATCCGTCACCGTCCGTGTCGGGTCGCGCGCGTGGGCGCTGCGCGACAAGGGCACGCAAGAGGGCGCGTACGACGGCTTCGTCGAATGGCTGAGCTCGCTCGAGAACCTGCCCGGGTTGCGCGAGACTTCAATCCGGATCCGCGTCGACCGCGCCGCCTCGACCGAACTGCGCGACTACCTCGTCGACCGCGAGTACGAGCGCCAGCCGCAGGTGAGCGCCGAGTTGCGGCACGAGTACTGGGCGCTGACGCAGGCGGCGTCGAAGAGCTCGATGGGGTTCACCAATTACGTCACGCTCACCTTCGACACCGGCATCCTCAACGCGGCGATCCGCGACGCCGGGCGTGGGCTCACGGGCCTCGCCGCCGTGCTGAAGGAGCGCGTCGCCGGCATCGAGACCGCCATGGAGCATGCACGACTCACTCCAGCCGGCTGGCTCGACTCGGACGAGCTCGACGAACTGCTCGCCGCCGCCTCCGACCCGATCGCCGCGGCCTCGCGCCGCGCGGGCAGCCCGCATCAGGCATCCGACGCGCACCAGTCGCCGCCACCCGTGATGGGCATCGACGAGACGTGGGATGCGCTGCGCGTCGACGAGTCCTGGCACCAGACGCTGTGGGTCGCCGAGTGGCCGCGCACCGACGTGCGCACCGGATTCCTCGAACCGCTGCTCTACGCCGGCGATGCCACGCGCGTCATCACCCTGCAGGTTCGGCCGATCCCGACGCACACCGCGCTGGCGCAGTTGAACCGGGCGCAGTCGGACATGGAGACCGCTGCGACCATCCGGCTCAAGCTGCAGTCGCGGATCCCGCTGACCCACATTCGGGAAGAGGAGAACCTCGCGATCCGCGAGCACGACCTCGTCGACGGGTTCGGCGACGTGGAGTTCCGCGGGTTCATCACGCTGTCGGCCGAGTCTCGCGACGGGCTTGCCAAGGCGCGTACCGACATCGGGCAGGCCTCGCACCCGGCGCGGCTCATGCTCGCGACGCTGTCCGGGCAGCAGGCGGCTGGGTTCGTCACGTCGGCGCTGCCAGTGCCGCTCGAGGGGGAATGAGAGATGAAGCAGGCAAGCGTCATCGGCCGGGTGTCGGCTGACAAAGGCTCGCGGATGCCTCAGCGCGCCGCAACGTCAGAGAACGAACACGACGGGTCGAACTGGAAGCTGCAGGCGCCCGAGCTTCCGGCGTCGAAGATGCCCGCATGGGGGTGGAAGCGCCCGCACAACCTGCGCGGGCCGCTGCGCGTCGCGCCGCCCGCACACCACACCTCGTCGAAGGTGCTCGGCGGCGCGTACCCGTTCCTCGCCGAGACGGGCGACATCCTCACCGGCGCGTACATCGGCGAGAACCAGCTCTCACGGGCTCCGTTCTGCTTCGACCCATGGGACGCCTACTCGGCCGAGGCAGTGCGCTCCCACTCGGTCGCGATCATCGGGGTGAAGGGCACAGGCAAGTCGATGCTCGCGAAGTCGTGGTCGTCGCGGCTGGCACGGCTGGGTCGGAAGATCGCGGTGCCGCACGACCCGAACGGCGAGTGGGTGCGGGTTGCTGAGTACGTCGGCGGTACGTCGATCAGCGTCGGCCCCGGCAAGCCGGCCCGCATCAACCTGCTCGACGAGGGCCCGCGGGATCCGTCGTTCTCGAACGAGGACTGGAACCAAAATGTCCTGCAGTACCGGCGAGCGACGGTGAAGACGATCATCCGCCGGCTGCGCGAGGGAGGGAACTTCGAGCCCATCGAGCACACCGCCCTCGACATGGCGCTCGACGCCCTGCGCGACAACTCGGTCGTGACGATCACGCAGGTCTACGCGCGGCTCGCCGAGCCCGACGCGAAGCTCCCGGCCGAGGTGGCCGACGCTGGCCGCCGACTCGCGCACACCCTTCGCCGCCTGGTCTCGGGCGACCTCACTGGGTTCTTCGACGGACCGTCGACGGTCGCCTTCGACGCATCCGCCCCGATGATGGTCGTCGACACCTCGGCGCTCAAAGGCGCATCCCCCGAGGCGCAGGCACTTGCCCGGCTCGCCACCGCCAACTGGATTCGCCGCGCGAACCGCGGAGCGAACCGCGAAGCCCGGGTGATCGTCCACGAGGAGGCGGCCGTCGAGCTGCTCAACGACGTCTCCGGTGGCGACGGACTCGCCGACCGCGTCGAGGACGAGAAGGTCGCCCGACACCTCGGCACGAGCAACTGGTACCTGCTGCACCGCGTCGCCGACCTCGACGCGCTCGGCGACCGCAACAGCGCCCTGCACTCCCGTGCCCTTGGGCTGCTCGCCGACTGCGAGACCCGCATCTCCTACGCGCAGCACGCCGGCGAAATTCCGCGCTCGCACGAGGTCCTCGGCTGGAATGACACCCAGGCGGATCTGGTGCGCAAGCTCCACAAGGGCGAAGGGCTCTGGCAGATCGGCCAGGACCGTGTCGCCAAGGTGCGCAACATCTGCACCGACCACGAGCTCGGCGTCTTCCGCACCGACGCGCTCGGCGGCGCGCGGCCATGAGAGCCCGACCATGAACAGCAAGCAGTCCTCGCAGTGGACGACGATCGCCGTCTACGGAATCTTCGGGCTCGTCGTCGCCGGCGGGCTGGCCACGCTGATCGGTGCGGCTGCGATCCGGCTCATCTGCGGAACCGGCGGCAGACCGAGCAGCGTCTTCGCCGGCCTGCAGCTGGCGATCAGCGGCAGCGCGGCGGGCTACGCAGGCGTCAGCGGATGCCACGTCCCGGTCATGTCCGTCAGGGTGCTCGATCTGCTGGCGCTCGTGCTGATCATCGCGGCGGGTGTCGCGATCGCCGTGTGGTGGTTCCGCTTTCAGCAGTCGGACCGGCACTTCATCCACGAGCTGCGGATGCGGGACGGGCTCGCCAAAGGCGGCGAGATCCGACGGCACGCCTCCGCCCGCACCGCACTTCGGCGATCGAGGACGCTGCGCCCGTCGCTCGCGAACCCGACTCCGGCATCCGTCGGCTGGAAAGTCGGCAGCTCGCACGGCCACGACGTGTACGTGTCCATCGAAGACTCGGTCGTTGTCGAAGGCGCGCCCCGCTCCGGCAAGGGCTACCGCTTCATCATCAACGCCATCCTCGACTGGGACGGCCCCCTGATCACCACCTCGACCCGCAACGACAACCTGTCCGCGACGATGCGCGCCCGCGAACGGCTGGGCGAAGTGACCGTCTTCGACCCGCAAGAGTTGTCAGGCATCCGCTCGTCTCTGCGCATCTCGCCGGTGACGGGGTGTGAGGATCCGCTGGTTGCTGACCAGCGCGGCCACGCTATCGTCGCGGGCACCGCGCTCGGCGAGTCGAAGACGAACCAGGAGTGGGCGCACGTCGCGTCCTCCGTGCTCTCGCGCCTGCTGCACGCGGCCGCGGTATCGGGCCGCGGCGCGGAGGCGCTCGCCCGCTGGGGCTCCAACCCGCGCCTCGCGCTCGAGGCGGTCAGCGTTCTGTCGAGCCAGGGCACGCCTGGCTGGGCCGAGGACCTTGACGCGATCATCAACGGGGACGAGAAGCTGCTCGCCTCCTCGTGGTTCGGGGTCTCGGGTGCCGTGCGGCCGCTGGCGATTCCGGCGATCCGCCGCGCAATGACACCGGGCCCCGGTGAGCACTTCGACGCCGACCGGTTCCTTACCGCGCCGAACAGCCTCTATCTCGTGGGCACCGGTTCCGGCGCGGGCTCCGTCGGCGGTTTCCTCGGCGCGGTGCTCGACGACGTGGTCGAGACCGCGCGCCGCAAGGCACTCGCTTCGCCCGGTTCACGCCTCGACCTGCCTCTGGCGCTGATCCTGGATGAGATCGCGAACATGTTCTCCTGGCCGGCGCTGCCGCGCATCATGGCCGATGGCGGCGGCCAGGGCATCTCCACCATCGTCGTGCTGCAAGCCCTCTCGCAGGCAGAGACCGCGTGGTCGAAGGCCGAGGCGGACACCATCTGGTCCGCGGCGACGGCGAAGCTCCTGCTCGGTGGCGCCAGCGACGTGGATCATCTGCGCGACGTCGAGTCGCTGCTCGGCACGCGGCGCATCCGCGACACGGGTCACTCCTACAACGACTCGGGGTCGTCGACGAGTGTGCGCAATGAGAAGGTGCCGGTGATGTCGGTCGACGAGATCCGGCGGATGCCTGAGACCGTCGGCCTGCTCGCGTACCGGACCCGGCGAGGCATCCTGCTCGATCTGCGCGGCTGGACCGATCGGCGCGACGCTGCTGACATCGCTTCGGCGAAGAAGGCGACGGAGACCGACCAGCAGAGCGTCTTCGCCGAGCAGTACCAGGAGTCCATCAGCCGGCGGCGCGCTGCCGAGGAGCGCAGCTGATGTCGAACCGGCGCCGGCCCGCATGGGACAACCGCTACCGCACCCGCTACCTGCGATCGCCGGCCTGGTTCGCACGCCGCGATCGCTGGTTCATCGACGAGGCGCACCGCAATGGCGTCGTGCGCTGCGCGCTCTGCCTCGGCGCCGGAACGTCGCGCACGCTCGAGCTGCACCACCTGGACTATCACGGCGTGATGCAGACGCCGTTCGGCTGGCGAGCCCATGAGCGCCACAAAGACCTCACGGCGCTGCATCCGCGTTGCCATGAATCCGTTCATCAGCTCATCGACCGCGATCGCGCGTTGTCAGGGCTTGTGTCGCGACGAGCGGCGTCCGCGGAGGCAATCGCCCGGCTGCGGACCAAGATCGTGCGCTTCGTCGAGGTTCCGGAGACGCCGTGAACGCGGGCGAGATGCCCAACGAGACGCCGTATGAAGAACTTCTTCAGTCGCTGCCGCCGGGATGGGAAGCCACCGCCAGCAGGCGAGAGCCGGGGATGCTCGGCATCACCGTCGTCAACTGGCGCACGCTTGAGGACGAGAAGGCGCCCGAAGTGTGGACCGAACTCGGGGACTGGGTCTCGTGGTTCGTCCGCCGCTACCGCCTGCCGGCCCGGAAGATCCCGCCGTGCTGGTACCGGCACGGCGCCCTCGTCGAGGAGCTCTCCGCGCTACATACGGCGTGGCTGGTGTCGTTCGACAGCCTCGATGCCGGGTACGGGCCGATCGGCTTCCACGAGCGCCTCGCCGCTGCGCTTCCGCGGCTCGCGAGCTGGTACAGCGGCGAGTGCCACGACGGGCACACCGAGTTGCCGCACGCCGCCGAGAGCGCCCCGCCGCAGGAGTGGGCTGACTGGATCGGACTGACACATGGGAGATGACCGGATGCGCGCCATTTCGGGGCCGAAATCGACGGTGCTGTGCAACGTGCAGGTAGAGGCGGCCCGAAAAGACGGACCGCGGCATCTGAGAGGAAGAAGACGATGAGCACACGCGTACCCATCACCATCGAAGGCAACCTCGTGGCCGACCCAACGTTCGGAGAGTCCGCCAACGGCACGAAGTTCGCCAAGTTCACCGTGGCCGTCACCGACCGCAAACTCGAAGCCGGCAAGTGGGTGGACGGCGACACCCAGTTCCACCGCACGACCGCGTTCGGCCACACCGCGGAGAACGTCAAGGCCAGCCTCACCAAGGGTGACGCCGTGCTGGTGAGCGGCCACCTCGAGTTCCATCACTGGACTGACGAGAGCACCGGCGAGAACCGGTCGGCGACTGCGGTCGTCGCCGACGCCGTCGGGCCATCACTGCGCTACAACCGGGTGGAGATCGCACGACGGCCGAAGACGGATGGGCCGGATGCCTCGGCAACCGGACCTGCAGTTGAGCAGTCGACACCAGCCGGAGCATCGGCGTCCGTCGCATAAGTGGTCGGCAGCGGGGTCGGCGAGGCCGACCCCGCTGTTGGCCCGTAACGGGAGGAATGGAGTCATGAGCGAAGACGATGAGCGTCCCGGTGTCGTGGCCGATGCCGACGCGGCGTACGAGGCGATCCGCGCCATCAATCACGCCACCATCTGGGGCGGCGGCATCCCAGCGCCGACGGTCCATGGCGTGCTTGGCAACCTCAAGACGGCGCTCGGATACGGCGCCGAGCAGGCGCTCAATCAGCTGGGCGAGCGGCTCGTGGATTCTCTCTGCGAGTACGCCGTCACGGAAGATGACGGACGCAACCCGACCGAGAGCGTGGCGTCGGCCGTCGACCACATGCGCGTAGCGGCGCACCTTGCCGAACAGATCGGGGAGCACTTGTCGGCGGCCCAGAGCGCGATCGGTGGCCAGGGCCACCGCGGTCGGCTCGAAGCCAGGGCGCGCGATTGGCCATTTGCTTCAGTCACCGGGCAGACGCCTGACAGTTCCGACATTGCTTGAGTCCGTGCCGGCGCTTCAATCCAGTTCCGCCGCGCGCTCCCACCGAATCACGGCGTACACCACGGACCACCACAGGTACGATCGCTTTTCGTGGCAGCGGGTGAAAGCGGAGCGGATGAGCACCCTTTGCGCGTGCGCACGCGACCCGCCTTCGAGGACGGCAATGGCTCGTTCCGGGTGGTCGATCTATTCGCGGGCTGCGGTGGCCTGACGCTTGGCGTAGCCCAGGCCGCGCATGCAAGAGGACTCGCTCTTAAGATTCCACTGGCGGTGGACTTCGAGCGCACCGCCACACAGGTCTACCGCTCGAATTTTCCTGGCGCGGAACGCGTCGAGTGCTGCCGGGTGGAGGAGCTCTTCGACGGTGACGCCGGGGCAGGCCACGAGCCGCATCAATCGTGGACATTGGCCGAAGCCCGAATCCGCAAAGAAATCGGGGCTATCGACGCGCTCATCGGCGGGCCGCCGTGCCAGGGCCACAGCAATCTCAACAACCACACGCGACGCGTGGACGCGAAGAACGCCCTGTACCTCCGCATGGTACGAGCGGCGCAGGTCCTCAAGCCGAAGATCATCCTCATCGAGAACGTGCCCGCGGTGGTGAACGATCGCCATGACGGCGAAGGCGTGGTCACGCGCGCAAGCACCCGACTGCAAGCCATGGGTTACCGCGTCGAGGCGCGCGTAATTCCGATCGCGGAACTCGGCGTCGCGCAGACGCGCCGACGGCATGTACTGGTCGCGACCATGCCTGGCGAGCTCTTGCCTAGTGATCTGTTCGATGAACTTGAGGCCACTGCGATCACGCATGACCTCAAGTGGGCAATTGGCGATCTCGTCGACGCTTCTGAGGAGGCGACGACGATCCTTGATCAGGCGCCACAGGCGAAGGCCGACAACTTGAAGCGAATGCAGTGGCTGCTCGACCACCCCGAAGAGTTCGATCTGCCGAATCATCTTCGGCCGGTGTGTCACCAGGGCGAGCACTCGTACAAGTCGATGTATGGGCAGCTCCGGTGGAGTGAGCCAGCGCAGACGATCACTTCCGGCTATGGCTCGATCGGACAAGGTCGCTACATGCACCCGTCGCGAGCGCGAGCCCTGACCGCTCATGAGGCCGCCCGCATCCAGGGTTTCCCTGACTACTTCGACTTCACGGGTTGCCGGACGCGCAGCGAGCTCGCGGTCATGATCGGCAACGCGGTTCCCCCACAAGTGGGGGAGCGCATGTTCTCACTGCTGCTTGAGTTCCGCGAAAACTCGCGGAAGTCGACGAGAACCAGTATTGCGTCAGGTGCTTGATGCAAGCGAATACGTGTAGACACGTTGGTAGCGAGGAGTTCGACCCCAGGAGTTGATATCGACGTGGATGCCGTGATCGAGTCGAGCAAGCGCGTCTCCATGGAGGTACCCGACGTCGGGCAACTTGTGAATGTGCGAGGCGCACGCTGGACGGTCACCGATGTGTGGCAGCAGGCGCTGCAGCACTCAAGCGCTGATGATGCCCGAGCCGAACTACAGCACGCGGTGCGCCTACAGTCGGTCGAAGAGGACCAGTACGGTCGCGAAATCACGGTGGTCTGGGAGCTTGAGGCGGGTGCGAGCACGATTCCCGACCAGGGGCTACCCGACGCGATTAGCGTGACCCGTTTCGACGAACCGAACCTCTTCGCGGCCTATGTGGATGCCCTCCGCTGGGGTGCGCTCACCAGCGCCGACCCGAAGACGTTGCAGGCGCCGTTCCGCAGCTCAGCGACAGTCGAGGACTACCAGCTCGAACCCCTACGTCGCGCACTGGATGCACCGCGCGCGAACCTGCTGCTGGCCGATGACGTGGGCCTCGGCAAGACGATCGAGGCGGGTCTGGTCATCCAGGAGCTGCTGCTGCGGCACCGCGCCCGCTCGGTCATCGTCGTGTGTCCAGCCGGCCTGCAGATCAAATGGCAGGAGGAGTTGCGCGACAAGTTCGGCCTGGGCTTCGAGATCGTCAACTCCGAGGCTCTCAAAGACTTCCGGCGCAAGTTCGGCGTGCACGCCAACCCGTTCCGCGTCTACCCGCGCGTCATCGTCTCGATGTCCTGGCTGCCGTCGCCGCGGGCGCAGCGTTATCTGAGTGAGGTGTATGCCAGCGTGGCGGATTCGAGCACTGCGCGGCAGAACGCCTTCGACGTACTTGTGGTCGACGAAGCGCACCACGTCGCGCCGGCGGCGCCGAGTCGCCGGGCTTCGAGCTCAAAGCGCCGATATGCGATCGACAGTCATCGCACCATCGCTGTTCGCGAGCTCGCTGAGAAGTGCGAGCACCGTCTGTTCCTCAGCGCGACCCCCCACAACGGGTACACCGAGTCGTTCACCGCGCTCCTTGAGATGATCGACAGTCATCGGTTCGCACGTGGCGCCGACCTCGACGAGACGGCACTGCGGCAGGTCGCGGTGCGCCGGCTGAAAGTTGACCTGCCGCAAAAAGGCTTCAAACCCCGCGAGATCAAGTCGCTCGATTTCGTGCCTTCGGTAGACGAGGCCGAGGCGTACGACCGTCTGATTGCCTTCACGAAGCGCCGCAATGCCGCGGTGAGGCAGGACAGCGGAGGGCGCGCGTCCGACTTGGCGACCCTCATTCTCAAGAAGCGGTTCTTCTCGTCGCCAGTCGCGTTCGCCTCGACGGCCGAGACTTTTTTGCGCACCCGCGACGGTGATGCGCTCGATCTGCCCGACTACGACGACGTACTCGGCGATGAAGCATCCGATCTCGAAGAAGGTCGCGACGAGCAGCCCGAGCTTGAGGCGCTGCGCAACGCGAAGCGAGCCCAGGTACCGCTTGAACAGCAGGACATTGACGACCTTGAGTTCCTGATCAATTGGGGCTGGAGCTACGAGGGCAAACCCGACTCGAAGCTCTCCGCGCTCCTTGAGCTGGTGCGTACTGTCCTCGATAACGCGAGCGTCCAGCGGCTCGTGATCTTCACCGAGTACGTGAGCACCTCCGACTGGCTGCGCGAGATTCTGCAGGCTCGTGGTTTTGGTGGCCCCAGGCTCGCCGTGATCGACGGCTCCACCGATGCGGAGGAGAGGGAGGAGATCCGGGCGAAGTTCAATGCCCCGCCGACCGAGGACGCCCTCCGCATACTCATTGCGACCGACGCCGCGGGCGAAGGTATCGACCTGCAGACATACTGCCACCGGCTCGTGAACTACGACGTGCCATTCAACCCGAACCGCCTCGAACAGCGCATCGGTCGCATCGACCGGTACGGCCAGACCCAGTCGCCGATCGTGTGGCACCCAGCCGCCGACAGGTCGGCGGCTTCGACGAGCTACGCGAAGGACACCGAGCTGCTGGCCCGGCTGGCCAAGAAGGTCGCCCAGGTCCGACACGACCTGGGCTCGGCGGGCGAGATCCTGCCGCCCGACATCCAACGCGAGTTCGGCTTCGGCACGAGCTCTGGCCGCACGGTCAAAGTGGATGCCGGTGAGGAGGTCATCAACAAGGTGCTGCAGGACGAGCACACGATGTCGCGTGAGCTGACCAGACTCGCAGAACGCCTTGAGGGCTCGCGCGATCGCCTGCACCTGCACGAGCGCAACCTGCGCCGGGTGCTCTCGGAGGGCCTGCGTGTGACTGGTCAACAACCGCTGGAGGAGATTAGCGATCCCAGCGACGACGGCACGCTCTACATAGTGCCGAAGGGCCTCCATCAATCGTGGGTCCCCGCGATCCGCGGGCTCGACACTCGTCTCAAGCCGGGTGAGCCTCGCCCGCTGACGTTCTCCGACCAGCACGCGAAGGCCCGTTCCGATGTGGTGTTCGCACACCTGGGCCACCCGCTCGTGCAGCGTGCGGCTCGAGCACTGAGGGCAGAGGTCTGGCAGCGCACCGACCGCGTGCACGGAGTGAGCGCGGTCGTCGTCGATGGTCTCGATCAGTCCTTTGCCGCCGGAGTCGCGCGACTCGTGCTCGTCGGCGATGGTGGTGTGCGCTTGCACGAGGAAGTCTTCCTCGCGGGTACGCGGCTCTCGCGCCGGCAGGAGCTCGGCATCGAGAAGGCCGAGCAGCTCTTATCGTCGGCTCTCGACGGTTCGCGACTGTCTGAGCCCGGCGACGCAACGAAACGGCAACTCGTCAACCGGTGGAATGCCGACCTTGAGAAGACTGACGGCGTGAGCGCCCGCGTGTCGCAGGCGATCGAGAATCGCGCCAGCCGCCGCAAGCGCGAGGTCGAGGCCGATCTCACCGAGCGTCGCGAGGCAGACCTCGTCGCAGTGGACGCGATCTTCGACCGTTTCCGCACGACCCTGATGGGCGCGATTGCCGCAGCAGAGGAGTCCCGTCGTGTCGGCGAGGAGGCGCTCTTCGAACTGCCCGAGGAAGTGCGCCAGCGCGAGACCGATCTCGCACGCATCCGCACGCGCCTCAGCACCCTTGAGCAGGAGCATCGCGAAGAACGCGAGGCAGTCGAGCGGCGTTACCGCAACGTGACCGCGCACGTGTTCGTCGCCGCGCTCGTGTTCGCGCTGACACCGTCAGATGTCGAGAGTCTGGAGTCCGCGAATGCCCGCGCCTGACCAGTGGGAGTGGCTGTCGCTCGTCGACGCCGATGGACCCTTCCTGTCGAAGGCTGCTCTGAAGTCGTTCTACAGGCAGGGTCTGCCGAAGCCCGATGACTCGATCGACGACGTGAACGCGACGTTCATCGACGAGCACACCCGCTGGATCGCGGCGTGGACGGCCGCGGCGAACGGTGGCGACGAGCAGGTGTACACCGTGGAGCGCGACCGCTGGATAGAGACCGTGCTGCACGACCTGCTTCGCTGGGGCGACGAGCTGAACGTGCAGCCCGCGGCCGACCTGCGGTACGTCCAGCCGGGTGGGTCGATCGTTCTGCGCCCGTTCGCGACGCTCGAAGCCGGTGAGGCGAAGCCCGAGCTGCTGGTCACGGTGGTCGAGCGCACCGAGGATCTGCGCAAGTCGGGCACAAATGTTGATGGCTGGTCCGCGAGCGCGATCGACCGAGCCGCCCTGCTCGCGCGTGCGACCGGCGTCGCGCTCGGCATCGTGACCGACGGTCGTTGGTGGGCGCTGGTGTCGGCCGCGAAGGAGCGCACGACTGCAAGCGGCGTCTGGGATGCCCTGCTCTGGCGCGAGGAGCGCCCGAGCCGCGACGCGTTCTTCGCGCTCGCAGGCTTCGACTCGATCGCAGGCGGCAACGCCGAGCAGCGGCTTGCGCCGCTCTTCGAAGAGTCGATCGCAAGCGCGGAGGAGATCACCGAGGCGCTCGGCGACCAGGTTCGTCGAGCGGTCGAGCTCGTGCTTCAGTCCTTCAGCGACACACATCTCCGCGCGCTCGCGAGGCCGGGCGGGGTCTCACCGCTGCCCGAGGACGCCAAGGTGGTCTACGAGGGCGCCGTAACCGTGCTCATGCGCGTGGTGTTCCTGCTGTTCGCCGAGGAGCGCGAGCTGCTACCCCAGCAGGGCCTATATCGCTCGGCGTACGCGATCGCGGGTGTTCGTCAGCAGCTCGAACGAGAGCTGCTCGATGCCGCCGACGCGAGCTTGCTCGACGGGCGCTCCGAGACCTGGCACCGGCTGATCGCGGCGAGCAACGCCGTGTTCGGCGGAGTTTCATTCGAAGACATCCGGATGCCCGCTTACGGTGGTTCACTATTCGATCCGAGCCGGTTCCCGTGGCTGCACGCGACCGACGCCGATGGTCGGCTCACGATTCGCGTGAGCGATCGGGCGATGCTTGAGGTGCTGCGCGCCGTGCAGATCGCCGAGGTCAAGGGCGAGGCTCGCAGCCTGTCGTTCCGCGACCTCGACGTCGAGCAGATCGGCTACGTCTACGAGGGATTGCTCGGGTATTCGGCCGAATACGCGAATGACATCATCGTCGGGCTGCAGAGCAGCAAGTCCGGCTACGAACCGGAAATTCTGCTTACCGAACTCGAGTCGCTCGCTGCAGCCGCGACGACGCCCGACGACTTCGCGAAGCGGTTGCTCGCGCACCTGAAGAAGACCCAGGAGCACTCGAAGCCGAAGACGGCGAACCAGCTCGCGAAGGCGTACGGTGCGAAGCCCGATGAGGCTGCGATCGCGGCCGCTCGTACCCGCTTGGGGTACGTGCTCATTGACGATCCCGCCGCGGTCGAGCGGCTGCTGCGGTTCCACGCACTCATCCGTGACGATCTGCGCGAGTCGCCGTACGTTATTCCGGCCGGCGGCATCGTGATGACTGAGTCGCCGCAGCGGGCGAACACCGGCACCCACTACACGCCGAAGTCGCTCGCCGAAGAGGTCGTACTGCACGCCCTCGAACCGCTTGTCTACTCCCCCGGGCCGCTCGACGTCGATGACTCCGCGCAGTGGAAGCTCAAGTCGTCGGCTGAGATCCTCGACCTGAAGGTCGCCGACATCGCCGCGGGTTCTGGCGCGTTCCTCGTCGCCGCGGCACGGTACCTCGCCGACCGACTGCTTGAGGCTCGCGCCGAGGAGGGGCTCGACGTCGGGGCCGAGTCCGACCCGCGGCGCTGGGCGGTGCGTGAGATCGTTGCACGTTGCCTCTATGGTGCCGACATCAACGGCATGGCCGTCGAGATGTGCAAGCTCTCGCTCTGGCTCATATCGATGGACCCAGACAAGCCGTTCTCGTTCGTCGACGACCGGGTCTTTCACGGTAACTCGCTGCTCGGCGTCACTACGGAGGCGCAGCTCAAGGCCCAGCACATCTATCCGGAAGAATCGATGCAGCGGCAGCTTGCCGCCTTCGACGTCGACAAGGAACTTGCGGATGCTGGACGGCTCCGGCGTGAGCTCGCCTCCGGACAGGTCGATGACGATGACCCCGCACGATCCACTCGCGCGAAGCGTGTTCTCCTCGCTCAGTCGAAAAGGGTCACAGCAAAGCTCCGCGATGTTGCCAATGGCACCATCGCCGTCGGTCTGCTTGAGGGAGGTCGGCCAGGGCGCAAACTTGAGGAGCGCTACGACGAACTCGCTGAAGCGCTCCGCGACGCCTACCCGGCCGACGGTTCGGCTGGTAAGCGACGCCGCCTTGACGCGATCATCGATGCTGGATTGACCCCGACCGTTGATACCGGTGAATCCCGCTGGAGGCCGCTGCACTGGATCCTCGAAGCTCCCGACGTCGTCCATGACCACGGCGGTTTCGACGCAGTCATCGGCAATCCGCCGTTCCTTGGCGGGCAAAAGCTAACCGGGGCCATGGGGGACTCGATGCGTAGCTGGATGGTAAGGACGTTAGCCGCGGGCAGAAGCGGCAGCGCCGATCTTGTCGCCTACTTTCTGCTCAGAGCATTCGGTCTGCTGCGGCCGGACGGCGTTTTCGGAATCATCGCGACCAACACTGTGGCCCAGGGTGCAACGCGAGAAGTGGGAATTGATCAGCTTCTCGCACAGCACGCGACCATCTATCGGGCTGTTCAAAGTGCACGTTGGCCGGCCCGCAGCGCGAACTTGGAGTACGCCGCCCTTTGGGTGACCGCGGGCGGTCGCACGCTGCATGTAGAGCCGGTGTCCGACGGTCTACGTGTCCGTTCGATATCGTCGCTCCTGGAGCCGGATGGGAACGTGACTGGTAGGCCGACCGAGTTGCGGGCAAATAAAGGAATCGTCTACCAAGGAACTATCGCGCTTGGAAAGGGCTTCGCCGTAGAAGCGGACGAGGCTGCAAGGATGCGGTCTGCTGACCCTCGATCTGCCGAGGTACTTCGGCCATACATGAACGGCGAAGACCTCAACGGCCGGCCGGATTTCACCCCCGGCCGGGAGATCATCGATTTCGGTTCAATGGATGAGTCAACGGCTCGAAGCTATGCGATTCCGTTCTCGGTGATCGAAGAGAGAGTCAAGCCCGACCGTCTGCGACAGAACGACCCGTACGCGCGCGAGTACTGGTGGCGATTCCTCCGCCCTCGAACTGAGTTGTACAAGAGTCTCTCGGGTCGATCGCGCGCAATGGCCATTACCATCGTCAGTCGCACCGCGTTACCTGTTGTCGTCCAGACGGGCATTGTGTTCTCGCACGCACTGGCGATCTTCTTGCTTGACGATTTCGCTGATTTGGCGTTTCTCTCGTCGATGCCACATCAGACGTGGGCGATCAAGTACGGTTCGGGAATGCGGAACGACCCGCGATACACGCCGTCAGATGTCTTCGAGACACTGCCGCGACCGGAGAACACCGCGAGCATGCGCGAGCTCGGTGAGCAGCTTGACAGCGATCGCCGCAAGTTGATGATCCGCCGCCAACTCGGGCTCACCGCGTTGTACAACCTCGTGAACTCGCCGGGCGTGCAGGATGATGCCGATGTCGATCTCATCCGGTCGATCCACGTGCAGATCGATGAGGCGGTGATGGAGGCGTATGGGTGGACGGACATCCCGCTTGAGCACGGGTTCCACACGTATCGGCAAATGGAGCGATGGACGGTAAGTCCGGCCGCCCGCGTTGAGATACTCGACCGGCTGCTTGAGGAGAATCACCGGCGCGCGGCGATCGAGGCGCAGCAGGCTCCGAAGAGAGCCGGCAAAGGCAAGAGCTTCGAGGAATCCGACAAGCCCGAAGGAGCGTTGATTTAGTGACCGAGTCATCTGCCACCACTTCGGCGCAAGTGCGCGACGAGCTGCTCGATCTGCTCGAACGCGACCTCATGGGGCCATGGGGAGGCGCCGATGAGACGATCGACGGCACGCCACGCGGTCGCTACCTCGTCGGCGCGCTCGCCCCCATCTCGGTTGACGAAACCGACAAGTCCGGGCCGAGCGCTGATGACGATGTGGTTCGGACCGATGCAGATCGAAACAAGGACGTTCGCGGCGTCACCGCCGACGACGACGATGACGATGTCACCAGCGTCGATTCCCGCGAGCAGGACGAGGACCGCGGCCCCGAGTCGAAGCTCATCGCGCCGTCGTCCATGGGCCTGCGCTTCAGGGTGCCCTACGGTGCCCCGCCGTTGCGCTTCACGCCGAGCTGGGGGCGATACGCGTCCCGCCGTGAGGCCGACGAGCAGGGAAATACCCGGACGTACTACGATCGCCGTCCCGGAGGCGCTGTCGTCGACGTGGACGTGACTGAGATCGCGACGGGAAGCTCGAAGCGCTACGAAATCGAGCCCGGCGAGGTCGTGCTCGACATTGAGGTTTACGACCACGACGGCGCGCTCGTCGTAGAAGCAGCTCTCCTCAACATCGTCGTCACCGGCAAGGAACTCCCTCCTCGACTCTGGCTCTTCCAGGCGGCGTTCTTTGTCGCTGCCATCGACGGGTCAGCGGTGTTCCTTCCGACGCACGATCCCATCGAGGTCGATCGCCGCCACCGCGACGAAGAAGTGCGCCGCCTCGATCTGCTCTACCGTGACCGGCTCGAGTTCGCGATCGGCCGCACTGTCTCCGCCACGTGGACGATGCCGGCCCCCGACGCGCGCCGCGCGACTGAAGTGCGGACGACCTGGCTTCCGACCGCCGAGATCCCACAGACCCTCGCGCCCGAAGTGCCCGGCGCCGAGCTCTCGATGCGTCTCCTCGTCGAGGCCGGCCGTGCTGAGCTCGAAGCCGGCCTGACGCCGCTCGTCACTGGCTACGAGGAATGGCTCGCCAAGCAGGCATCCGTCGCGAAAGATCTGCCGCCCCACCTGCGCGCGGAAGCTGAGATCGGAATCGCCGATGGCGCGCTTGCGGCCGCGCGCCTGCGAGAGGGTCTCGACGCCCTGCTCGCCACCGATGCAGACGGCGAGCTCGCCCGCACAGCGTTCGCGTTCATGAACCGCACGATGCGCGAGCAGCGGCTGCGATCCCAGGTCGCGGCCACTCGCATCGCCGATACGTCGCTCAACGAGGCCGCTGCAGTCGCCATCGTCGAGGCGAGAGGTGACAAGGCCGCGTCGTGGCGCGCGTTCCAGCTCGCGTTTATCCTCATGCAACTGCCGGCAGTTATCGACCCGACCGCCCCTCGCCGCTCGTCGGACCTCCCCCGCGCCGAACTGCTGTTTTTCCCAACCGGTGGTGGCAAGACCGAGGCGTACCTCGGGCTCGCGGCGTTCACGTTCGGCCTGCGCAGAGTGCAGGGCGTCGTCGAAACCCCCGACGGCCCGCTCGACGGCCGCGACGGCGTGACCGTGCTCATGCGATACACGCTCCGGCTCCTCACATCGCAGCAGTTCCTCCGAGCCACGACGCTCATGTGCGCCGCCGAACTCGTGCGCCGCGAAGACCCCGCGAAATGGGGCGAGACCCCGTTCACAATCGGACTCTGGGTTGGCTCAAGCGTGAGCCCGAAGTACTACGCCGATGCCGCGCGCGAGGTCAAGGACGTCCGCTCTGGCAAGACCTCGGCGGGTTGGGGCCTCACAGCGCTGCAGTTCACGCACTGCCCCTGGTGCGGCACGCCGATCGACGGTGGCAAGGACGTCGAGGCCGATGACGTCGAGGCGCGCATCCGCGTGTACTGCGGCGCACGCGCGGGCTGCCCTTTCCGCAAGGGCGGCTTGGCGGTGGACGGGCTGCCTGTGCTCACTATCGACGATGAGATCTACCGCCGCCCGCCAACCTTTCTGCTCGCCACGGTCGACAAGTTCGCGCGCCTCGCCCGTGAAGGCGAAGCCGCTGCGCTCTTCGGTTACGTTTCGAAGTACTGCCCGCGGCACGGCTACCAGCACCCTGACTCTCGCGTCTGCCGTGCGTCCAGTCACCAGCCGAAGACCGAGAACGGCCGCAACTACGGTCCTGCCAATGTGCGGCCAGCCGGTCGGCTGCGTCCGCCGGACCTCGTGATCCAGGACGAACTCCACCTCATCACCGGCGCGCTCGGCACCGCCGTCGGCCTCTTCGAGGGCGCGATCGATGTGCTCTCGACCTGGCAGCTCGGTGACGACGCAGCCACGGCATCCACTGTGAAGCCGCTCGTCGTCGCGTCGACGGCGACGGTGCGGCGCGCGGCGGACCAGGTGCGCAAGCTCTACGCCCGGCAGGTGCAGGTGTTCCCGCCGCAGGTGCTCAGTGTGGCCGACACGTTCTTCTCGAAAGAGGAGCCGATAACGCCCGAGATGCCCGGCCGTAAGTACGTCGGTGTCTGCGCGCACGGCGCCCGCCTCACACTGGCAGAGATCCGCGTCAGCGAGATCCTGCTGCTTGCCGGGCAGCGACTATTCGACATGCACGGTGATGCCGCCGAGCCGTACATGACCCTCGTTGACTACTTCAGCGCGACCCGCGAACTCGCGGGTATGCGTCGATACCTCGATGACGACATCGCGACTCGTATCTCGAATCCTGGTAAAGACAGCGGTTATCCGCGTCGTGCATCGAACGGTCTGAGGATCGGCGAACTAACGTCTCGCATCTCGTCCTCGCAGATAGGCGAAACCCTCACCAAGCTCGCTGTGCCCTTCGACGCTGACAAGGACACTACCGCGGGTCGCGCCGCCTTCGCGAAGCTCGCAGCCGCGGCGGACGCGGCGCGCAAGAAACTGCCGGTGCGTGATTGGGCTTATGACGTCGTGCTCGCGACGTCAATGCTGCAGGTCGGCGTCGACGTTCCTCGACTCGGTTTGATGCTTATCGTGGGCCAGCCGAAGAACACTGCCGAGTACATCCAGGCGTCCTCGCGTGTAGGCCGCGTTTCGGCAAAGCCGGGACTCGTAGTCACACTTGCGAATCGAGCCCGCCCTAGGGACATGGCCCACTACGAGCAATTCGAGCACTATCACGACACGTTCTACGCGAACGTCGAAGCGCTCTCGGTGACCCCGTTCTCCGAGGCCTCTCTCGAGCGCGGCCTGACCGGGCTCATCGTGTCGGCGGCGCGCGTCGGGGACGGGGCCGCAGCGCCCGCTGAGTCGCTCTCCCCCGAGAAGACCACCGGCGCCGGCAAGGTGGTTCAGCGGAGGCCCGTTCTCAATCAGCTCGTCAAGCGTCTCGTCGAGCGCCTTGCGATCGCCGCGGATGATGGCGGAGCCGCCGCGGCGTCGTCGGTGTCCAAACTCGTCTTGCGGCTCGACAAGTGGGAGGAGGAATCCGCATTGGTCAACGGCGGTCTGACATACGTCAAGAAGTCGGTGCCCGGCGGCGCCTATGTCAAGCCGCTGCTGCGCAGCCCGGAAGACGAGATCTCCGAGTCGGCGCCGAAGCTATTCCAAGTCGCGAACTCGATGCGTGAGGTGCAGCCCGAGATCGAGCTGCTCGTCGCCCCGCTCCAACTCGTCGAGCCTCCCACCTCCATCGCTCCGCAATGGACCTTCTCGAACAAGGCGGCCAAGAAATGACCGACGCCACCGCGCCTCTTTCCGTCACCAGCGCAGCCGACTTCACTGACGGATCCACGAACGAAGGGGTCATCGGTGCCGTCGACGTCTCGCCGGGCATCGCCGGTGTCGTCGTCGACGCCTTTCTCGACGACGAGCAGAAATCGAAGAACCATAGCAAGGTCGGCACGATCCGCCCGAGTGGCATGCTGTACACCGCCGGAATCGGCTCCACCGTCGATCTGCCCCACATCGCCGTCATGCCGCAGGGCCTCGACGCCTGGGAGAAGGCGTACCACCGGCAGGGCGGGGCAATCCTTGTGCAGGTACCGCGACTGCTTGAGGCCGTGCGTCGCGAACTCGGCCCGCTGGTCCAAGAACTGCGCCTGCCGCCGTGGACACCCGACGAAGACGGCCCACCGGTGGGCATCCCCGCGCGCGTATTCCCCGGGTGGCTTCGCTGCACTGGGTGTGATCGGCTCGCACCGATCAATGAAGACTTCTTCGCGTTCGAGAACACGAGCAAGTACAGGCCTGACCAGGCCAAGTTTGTACACAAGTCCTGCAAGGGGCGCCCTGGGAAAGGACGGAAGGAGGGCTCGCTCAAGCCCCGGCCGCGTCCCGCCGTTCCCGCGCGGTACCTGATTGCGTGCACAAACGGTCACCTCGACGAGTTCCCCTACCGAGAGTGGCTACACCGCCACGACGATCACCCGCTCGACAACTGCACTGTTCCGAATCCTCCGCTGCGCATGGTCGAGTTCCGTTCGAACATCGGCCCTCAGGTCAGGCTTGAATGCGTCGCCTGTGGCGCAACCCGCAACATGGCCGAGGTCACACGCGCCGGCGGTGACTCCTCACTACCTGCGTGTCGCGGCAGGCATCCGCATCTTCCTAGCTACGCGTCGCCGGACAAGCCCTGCACCGGCGAAGTCAAATTCATGCTGCTCGGTGCCGCAAATCAGTGGTTCTCGACGACTCTCTCTGTGCTTGTGCTCCCAAAACGGAAGGTGCCGACGATTGCGGATCTAACGCTTGAGGTCATGGGGTTGCCGGGCGGAACCGTCGCCAAGCTCACTTCTCTCCCAGCGATTGCGAGTTGGCGCGAGTGGAACGCTGACCAGGCCGCCCCATTCGCATTGGCTTCCGACGAACAGATACTTGAGGCAGTGCACGCAGCGCTGCTCCCCGGCGGCATGGCCGCTACCGTCGATACTGCAGCGGCCTACGACGCGCACCGGCTCCTCATCCCCGAATGGGAGACCCTCACCCACCCGCACGAATTCGAATCCGAAGACGCCAAGGCCGGATTCAAAGTGCATTCCGAACCCGTGCCGGCCGCGCTCGCCGCGGTGCTCAGCGACGTCGTCGCCGTCGACCGGATACGCAAAGCCAATGCGTTTACGGGGTTCACCCGCATTGATGCCCCCGACCGTGTCGGCGGTGAACGGGGGCGGATCGCGCCACTCTCGCAGAACGGCAAGCCGACGTGGGTGCCGGCGACCGAGGACCGCGGCGAGGGCGTCTTTCTCCGCTTCGATGAGCAAGCCGTGTTGAGTTGGGAAAACGCGACACTCGCGTCCGAAGTTTGGGGAGCGCACGTCGCGGCACACGAGCGCAACCTGAAGCGCCGGCAAAGCAAGACCGGCGTGGTGCTGGATCCCGAAGAGCTGTTGCCACCGCCTAGGTATTGGGCTCTGCACACGATCTCGCATCTCCTCATACGTGAGATGGCGATGTCGAGCGGATACGGTTCGGCCTCGATCGCCGAACGCATCTATGCGTGGCGCGGTACTGATGAACGCGAGCCCGCAGCAGGCATCCTCATAACGACGACGTCGCCTGACAGCGAAGGCACGCTAGGCGGTCTCGTCGACCTCGCCCGCACGGCGCGCCTTGACGACGTGATGCAGGAAGCGCTGCACCGCGCCGCGCGGTGCTCGTCGGATCCGATCTGTGCGGACCGCGTGCCAAAAGGCCAGGAGGACTTCCTGCACGGGGCCGCTTGCCACTTCTGTCTCTTTCTGTCCGAGACCTCGTGCGAGCGGGCCAACCGCTTCCTCGACCGCCGCTTCGCCGTTGATCTACACGCGGGCTCGAAGGGCCTCACACCGCTGCTCGCGGACGTGCATTGGCCCGCGGCGGGCATCGGCAGCTGAACCCATGGCTCTTTCTCCGATCGAGCATCTCGCCGCAGCACTGACGGCACCAACGGCCCGCGCCGTTGCGGCCAGTCTCGAGATCGACCACGACCTGACCATGGGGCTTGCAGCGCTCGGAGCGGAACACCCAGCGCGAGCCGCGTTCACGACCTGCTTCGAATCCTTCGGAGCTATCCCGCTCGCCCAGGTGCTGCGCGCATTAGCGAGTTCTCGCGACGACTCCCGAACAGATCTCCGTCCGGTGTGGAGCGGCCCGACATTCGACGGCGACGGCGATCACACCACCGCCGCGCTCGCGAACCTTATCGACGGCGCCACGACCGACGTGTTCGCATCCACCTACTCTGCGACCAGCGACTCCCCGTTCGTGAGTTCGCTCTGGCGTGCGATCGGTCGCGGTATCGCGGTTACCCTGCTGGTCGACAACTCGATCAAGGACGGTAACACGGCGAAACTCTTGCAGCGGCGCCTCGCCGGCGCGAAATTTCTAACGTACGTGCCCTCGCCGCCGGGCTCGTACGGTGCTCAGCATTCCAAAGTGATCATTATCGACTCCACCATCGCGTTCATCACGAGCGCGAATCTCTCTGACGCCGCCGCCCACCGCAACCTTGAGGCCGGCGTGGTCATCACGGACCCGGTCTTTGCGTCGAATCTCCGTCAACGCTTCACCCGGCTCGCGCAAACGCCCGCTGTTGTCGCGTTAGCGCCGGCGTGAACGAACACTGAGCGCGCCGCGGTTGCGGCGACGACCGCTGCCTCCGGCAGGATCTCCTCGCGGAGACGTGCGCCTCGAACGCGTACATGGCTGGGTAGTCCGAAACGACGCGATTCGGCGACGGTCGCCGGTCTTAGCTTCGCACTTGCGGCAAGGCGACGTAACCGCCCGCGACTCGGGCTGGAGTCGGATGGCGGCAAGCGTGCATACGCTCTTCACATGACAGAGGAATCGGTCCACGTAATCGAGATACCAGTGGAAGACCTCCGGATCGGAGACCGTCTGGTTGGCTCACCCGACGTGCCGGCAGCAGCCATCATGGACGATGGCGAATTCCTGCGGATTATTTGGGCCGGGACGCCAATCCCGTCATCGTTCCGCAAGGCCGGGACTCTGCGCGTCATCCGCACTGACGTAGGTGTTCGTTGACTCGACGCGTCTGGACGGCCTCCTCGTGCCCCTGCCTCGTCGAAGCAAACGCCGAGCTGTCGTTGAATGAGGGCTCGCGAACTCTACGAATTTCGTGAGTGCCGCTGCCGAGGTCTGACGTTGGACTCAAACTTGGCTCATGGACCCTCAGCCGCTTCGAGCGATGGCCTACGGAGCTTCCGCGCACGAGGCTTTGGATGTCTGCCGCGACTGGATGGTCTGTCTCGGTGCCACCGATGCAGTCGAGGCGACGGGCGACGCGCAGCTTGTATGCGACATCTATAGCGCCGGCTATCTCGCCTGGGTCGACAATCGGCGCGGCAATCTAGATGTCGCCATCGTCGAGCATGCCGCTGCGACTGCTGCCGCAGACGGCCGACACGCCCTGGTCTTCGTGCCCGGCGGCGTTCGCCCCTCGACTCAGCAGCGGGCCGATGAGTTGGGGGTTGCGCTTCTTCGCTTCGGCTCGTATGACGGCGGGATCGATGGTGCGAACACGCTGGGGCGCTGGCTGCGCGCTACGGGCATGCAATCGCGCTGACGCGTTCGTTTCCGCGCTACGAGAGCCGGACGCCAGGACGCCCGCTTGCGCCGACAGCCGTCAGTCTGGCTCGCTGGTTAGATCTGGCGGAGCGGTCAAGTTCGGTCTGAGCGGCAGCACGGGACTTGTCCATGCTTTCCTCGATGACCTGCCGCTGCATCGTCTCGACGAGTTGGGCGCGTGCGGCGGCTTCCGTTGGCGCAACGACGACCGCGGAATTGTCGTGTTTACCCCGCGTGAGTCCGACGTAGAGGCCTGCCGCGTCGACACCTGGGCCGACGAGTGACCGGTCGGTCGTCTCGCCCTGGACTCCATACACCGTGGTCGCGTAACCGAGGTGGAGGTGAGCCGCGGCATAGTCGTGGGTGATCTTGCGCATGTCCGATGAGTCGGACACCGATGCCAGGATCACGTGCTCGCGTCCAATCGACTTGACGACCCAGGTCTGCCGGTTCTGCACGTTGGCGGCTCCGTCGTTGCGCCGGGTCTGGACGACATCGCCGGCGAAGATGGCCTGACCGCCCTGGCCCGACGTCGCGTGCGTCGCGTGAAGTTCGCCAGCCTCGAGCCGACGAGTCTGGATCGCCTCGCTGATCACCTGCGCTTCACCGTGCGTTGCGGTGACCAGGGCGAGGCTCTCACCGCGACGTCGGCTTTCGAACCAGGCAGCCGTCATCGCTTGCTGCGCTTCAACATCGTTGTTGGCGCGCACCACGTGCCCCGTCGCGACGACCTCGCGCGCGACCGCCGCGGCCTCGTCGGCGCCACGCGGGTCCCGCAACCGAGCGGTGAGATCCGCCCACGTCGGGTCGCTGTAGCGGTGGATCGTCGACAGCTCGACCTGCATGGTCGCGCGGCGCCAGAAGAGCGCCATGGCGCCGGCGTGCCCGACGGGCAGAGCCTGGTGCTCGTCGCCAACCATGGCGACGCCGGCGCCGGTGCGTTCGAGGACATCCATCAGTGCGGATGCCGCCTCAAGGTCGAGCATGCCGGCTTCGTCGACGACGATGCGGTCGACGGGTCGGATTCGGATGGTCGGGCCGTTGTAGGTCGCGCCGGACTGCGGGTCGGTGTCGCCGGGCTGCAGGCGTGTCCATCGGGTGGCACCTGCGGCGTCGTCCGCCCAGCGCCAGCCGTAGTCGTGTAGCAGCTGGTGCAGCGACGACGATGCGCTGCCGGTCTCGCGTCCCGCGACTGCCGAGGCCTTCTTCGTCGGCGCGACGATGATCGTGTTGCGCCCCTGGCGGCGCAGCGCCGCGACCGCGACCTTGAGCATCGTGGTCTTGCCGGTGCCCGCCGGGCCCGAGATGGCGACGCTGCGCGCCGTGCCGGCGAGCGCGGATGCCGCGTCGGCCTGGCTTGTGTCGAGGGCGCGTGCGGGGTCGAGGGCGTAGGCGATGCGGCGGATCACTTCGAGGTCGAGTGGGATGCCCGGAGTCGACAGCGCCTCGATGCGGCGGGCGAGCGTCGCCTTGAGCGTCGCCGTGTTGGTGGCCATGAGCCGCTTGACGTGGGCGGGGATGTTCGGCTCAGTCAGCAGGGTGACGGTGTGCGTGCCGATCGCCGTGGCGGTCAGTTGGGCGATCAGCGGATCGAGTTCGCCGCGGTCGGCGACGACGTCGGATGCCGCGACAGCCCGGATCGCACCCGCCCGGACATCCATGACGCTGAACCGGCCGCCGGTTCCGGTCGAGCGGGCGTCGGCGTCGACGATCGCCTTCGCGACCAGCAGGTCCAGATCGAGGTCGTCGATGGCCAGGTGGCGGATGCCGGCGGCGGGCAGCGGCCGGCTGAGGTGCGGGTCCGCGGCCTGAAGTTCACGGCGGACGCGCGCCGACCATTCGTCCTCGTCGACGCGGCCCGGCTTGTCGGGCCGGCCTGTCGCCCACGCCCAGCGGTCGATCTGGGTGAGGACATCGCGCGAGGGTTCTTGACCGGGGTGCTGCTCCTTCCACCAGCGAGTTCTCTCGGCCTTGTTCGCTTCGATCTGCGCTGCCCGCTTCGACAGCGGCCGCACGAGGTGGGCGAGCTGGTCGATCTCGCCGTCGTCGTTGAGCGTGAATCCCTTCGCGGCGAGGGCGGCGATCCAGGCGGGGTCGGTGCGGGCGGCGAGGTCGCCTTCGGCGTTGACGACGTTCTGGAACCGCAGCGCCACCCGGGTGTCGACGTTGGACCACCTGCCGTCCTCGCCCTGCACCTTGACGTTCAACCACAGGTGCCGGTGCTTGTGCGGATCCAGCGACCGGGAACGCTCGTGCTTCAGCTCGACGACCTCGATGCGGGCGAGGCTCTCGCGGATCGCGCCGGCGTGCCCGCGGCGGGCGTTCAGCTCGGACTGCCAGAGCTTGATGATCCGGTCCCGCAGCCGGTCCTGCAGATCCTCGCACGCGGCTGCAAGCTCCGGGTCGAGCATCGCGGCGATCGAGAACGACTTCGGCGAGTTGATCGTCGCATCCAGCACCAGGTCGGCGCTCGGTGACTCCAGACGCGTGCCGCGCTGCTCCTTCGTCAGCGGATCGAAGCCGTCGACCCAATCGCGCAACTGCGCCCGGGTGAGCAGGTCGTCGCGGATGGTCCCGTTCTCGACGATGTAGCGAGTCATCACCGCATCCGCGTAGTCCGCCGCGGCCAGCACGCCGTCAGCCGTTTTCGCGGTCAGGGTCGCGTCGCAGGCGCCGCCGAAGGCATAGGCCACCGCCTGCCTGACCCCTTGAGCGCGTTCCCCGCGCTTCCATCTCGCTACTCCGCCCCTCACACCTACACGTTGCACATTCGGCGCGCATCCTGACCGCAATCGGCGCGCACACCACCCCGTGGTGCCTGCGTGCATCGGCTCCCAGCCACCTCAGACCCACCGAAGTGGACTATGTCCGGGCGAGGTGGTCTGGCGAGGACCGGCTCCTCATGCCTAAAGGCTGACTACGCCTTGGCCTCATTGTCGGAGGCGTCCTTGCGCCGTAAACCTTGACGACAACTGAGGCGATCTGTGAGAGCCATCTTGGGGCGCATACGACCTGACGGAGGCCCGGTTAGTTGCGCGGCGCCTGCAGCTTGGTCAAGTGAGTCGCCCCAACCGTCATCGTGACAAGGGACGGGACGATGACGATGACATTGAAATGCTCCGCCGAAATGAGCCAATACGAGAAGGCTCCGAAAGCGAGTCCGATAAGCAGCAGACCGAGGCCGGCAACATCTAGACGACGTCGGCCTGAATGGCTATGAGTCGCTGTCACCCGCTGCTCTCCTGTGGCTCTGAACCTTCAGCACGGTCCAACTGGTTCGCGTGCTGCCGTTCTTGGTAATCGCATCTTCGCGGATTTGAAGCCGGAAGATGTCGTTTTTCCGGATGGCGAGCCCGCCGGCCACTCGGCCGAGGAAGATGGTGTCCACGACCGTGGCCGATCGAGTACGACTTTTCGTCTTTACTCTCCACCTGGTGGGGTCGTCGAAGTCAATGGCGGACATCTGAGCCTCAACCTCAAAGATTTCGAAGTCCTCGTGGACTTCATCCTCGGGTTTTACCGCGGCGTAGTCCGCCTTGTCCAGTACAAACTCCTCGGGTGCCTCGCGGTCCTTGACCGAATCGAGATCCACCTTTGGCGCGCCGGCAACATCGAGTGCGGACACTCGAGAATCGCCAAGCGGTGCCATGATCTGCCGAAGCTGCTTCTTCCGTCGCCGCGTCCGTTTCTGCAACTCATCCCACGCCGCTCGAGACACCTCCTGTGCCGAGTCGTCTTGCCAGACCACCTTGACATTGCCGTTCTCGAGGGGCGTGAAGTCCTTCACTTCCGCGCGTGCGGACTTGGTCGCCCACCAAACCACCTGAGCCAGCGACGGAACGCCCATCGCGGCGCCGTAAGCGCTGATCGTCGGCCAATGGTCCTGTGCCACGCGGACCACCTCAATCAGAAAGGAGCCTTGTTGCGCGGGCCGGACGAGAACGTCTGAGCTTGCGGGACTTTCCGGATCGAAAACCCCTGCCTTGTCAAAGTCATGCGCAAGTCCAACGATGCCCTGCAAGACCTCGGCCACGTGGGCGGCACGAAGCTCGTGCAACGCAGAGCCGTCCTCCTCTACACCTGTGAAGCGAAGAGTAAGGGAATCGACTGCACTGTCGATGGGATCGTCGGCCATGCTTAGAAAAGTACCGGTCGGTTGGCGGCAGTTGACGCCGGAGAAGCGCCCCCGTTGGAGGGGCCGAGATCTGCGCGCCAGCAACCCTCCCGTGGGCAACCTGGTGGCACGCATCTTGCGTCAGCCCCGCCGGAAGCACGCGCTTTCGAGTCGACTGCGGAGCTCAGGATCATCAGCGTGATGATGCGCGCCTCCTGCGGGCAGCTTCTGCCTCTCGCGTGCAACGTGCAGATGAGGGCGGCCTATTCAGGTGGCCCCGTCTCGCGAAAGGCAGAGAATCATGGACGCTCGAGTACGGATCACCGTGGAAGGCAATCTCGTCGCTAACCCGGTGTTCGGCGAATCCGCAAACGGCACGAAGTTCGCCAAGTTCACTGTGGCCGTCACCGGCCGCCAGCTGCAGGACGGCGTCTGGGTCAATGGCGACACGGAGTTCCACCGCACGACCACCTTTGGGCGCACCGCCGAGAACGTTCGCGACAGCCTCGCGAAGGGCGACACAGTCATCGTCACCGGCACCCTCGATTTCCGCCACTGGACGGATGACGCCAGTGGAGAGCACCGCGCAGCCACCGAGATCGCGGCCGATGCGGTCGCTCCATCGCTGCGCTTCGTGCCAGCCAAGAGCGTGCGTCAGCCGCGGCCTGCAATTGACTCGGCGGCTGCTCCAGTCACGAGTTGGCAGGTGCGAGTGCCTGGCACGGACCGGACGGCAGCGTCACTCTCATGACCGCGCAGCCGGCAATTCGCACCCTAGGTGGGGTCCTTCACTTGCTTGAGGAGCTGTGCGAGAAGGCGCTCTCGGTCTTCGGAGACTCGCGCGAGTCCGGCGTCGTCGCCGCGCGCGAGCAGGACCCCTTCCGCAGCCGCAGTCCTGCCCCACGAGCCGAGGAATTCGAGCGCAGCTTCTTCGGCGACGGATCGCGGGCAGGAAGAGTGCGTACGAAGGATCGCGTCGCGCAACTGATCGCAAGCGGCGTCCATGATGAGGTCGAGCACCGCATCGAACTGAGCGAGACCAACCTTCATGGCCAAAGTCTCCATAGCGGCGGCGCTCGAGATTCCGGCTGCAGCGAACGTTCGCGCGGCAACTCTCGCGTGGCGAAGCAGCACCTGCGAGGCATCCGGTTCAATCTCATCGATCTCGCTCACGTCGACAGGATGACAGACGAGGGATGCCCGCGCGCCGCAACTGAGTTCGGTGTGGGGAGCTCACCCTTCGCTCAAGCTGTGCGTGACATGTCGAGGGGATCGGCGACGTGAACGCGATCGATCCGAACGGCGGGCCCGAGGACCGAAGCCAGGAGAGCGAGACAGAACGCGAAGAGGCCCGCGTGCGGCATCGCGCCGCGGCGGCGCGCTGGCGCCAGAGTGCCGCTGGGAGGGCGTGGCGCGTTCGCTATGACGCCGAGCATCGCGAGAAGCGAGCCGAGCAGCGGCGCGAATACAAGCAGCGACCGGAAGTGATCGAACGCGAAGCGCGGTACCGGGCCGAGCATCGCGCGGAGATCCTCGCCCAGAAGCGCGAGGCTGAACGGAAGCGGCAGGCGAGGTTGGCTGCGCGGGAGCGTGCGAATGCGAAGAAGCGTGAGCAGTACCGCGCCAACCCGGAGCCGGCGAAGGCGAAGATGCGCGCCTGGGCTGAGGCGCATCCCGAGCGGGTTCAGCAGTTCAAAGCAACCAGCCGTGAGCGAAACCGGGAGGCGCGCAGGTCCCGCGAGCGTGAGCAGTACGCAGCGGAGCGCGAGAAGTTCCTGAGCTATCAGCGCGACTACCGCGCTCGAGCGGCGAACAAGGAGAGGATCGCTGCTCAGAAGCGGGAGTCTGAGCGGCGGCGTCGGGCGGCCGACCGCGAGGGCTACAACGCGTATCAGCGCGAGTACCGCGCGCGGGAGAAGCGCCGGCGTGAGCTCGGGCTGCCGCCGCGGCCCGCGCATCGCAGCACCAGCGCCGAGATCGCAGCGAACGAAGTCGCCGCATTCGAGTTCTTCGAGAAGCGGCGAAAGGCAGCGCAGCGGCGAGAGCTGGGCCGTGAGGGTCTCGAGGTGCATCGCGCGGCAGCCGTACCGCGAAGTGAGCCGTCGCGGGAAGCGGCTTTGCGCGAAGCGGCGGATCTCGTCGCGGCCGCCGAGGAACGAGCTCGGCGGGAGGAGGCTCGCTTCGCCGCGTTCATGACCGGCGAGGAGGGCGCGACGCTGCGTGAGGAAGTCGAGATGGACAACGCTGCTCGCACCTACTTTGGCAAGGCGCCCTACCCGGATCTCCACGCGGAGGTGCATCGCCGAGCCAAGGCGGTCCTCGCGGGCGACGTCGAGTCGGGCGAGGGAAGGGGGCCGGCTGCGGGCGGTGACGAGCTGGCGCAGCGGCTTAGAGCCGAACACATGCGCCGCTTGGAAGAGCAAGAGCGGAGGGCGGCCACCGGGCCGCTGACGAGTCAGCCGGCATCCCGACCGGTCAGGGCACTTCGGAAGCATCCGAACGGCCCGGCAGTCACATAAGACGCATGCCTTCCCAGGTTGCAGTTCTTTCGGGAGCGTTCTAATTTAGCGAGGTCGCGAATCTGGTTGATTCGCAGATGTGTTCAGAGGAGGCGTTTCGGATGTCGATGATTTCCCATGTGGGTGAGCCCGTGAACCTCCTGCTCAAGGCGGGCCGGCCGTCGCGCTTCTACTGGGGCGAGCACTGGGTCGTGACCGCTGCGGAGCCTGACGGATTCGACTATCTCGGCGACGACACGCGGGTGGCATCGTGGCACGTCGCAGCCCAGACAGAGGACCAGAGCGACGCGGCAGTTTTCGAGCTGACCCGCGACTACGCGGCAGGTGGCTGGGTGCTCGACTCGGTCGCGTACGCCTGAGCTTGGGCGGTCAGACCCGCTACCCGTCGCGGATAGACAAGGCCATCATCCGCGGCTTGATCCGTCCACTTCCTGTGTCGCTTCCGGAACAGATCACCGGTCCGCTGCGGAAAGTGTCGCCGGTGAAGGCTTGGGTGCTGTTTGGGTTCCTCACGCGGAGCGGCCCGACATGGGTAGAGCTCGAGGCAACCGCGGTGGCGTGGTCTTCGCGGTTCGTGACAGTGAACACCGTGCTGCCGGGCGGCGATGTGGTGACGGTGACGGTGTTCGCGTCTGCGTGCCGCCGTTACGACGCTGAGGAGGAACTCGCGAAGCGCCGTGCCGAGATGGGAGCCAACCGGAGCAGGCGCCGAGCGCCGCACTGATGAGTGTCGCGCGGGACTTAAAGCGCAGGGATGCTGCGAACAATCGGCGTGCAGGTCAGCTGCACCTCGACGCGTGCCGGTGCGGCTCTGGCGGCGGCTCGCCTACGCTGAGGACCGATGGACGCTGACCTGGCTGGACGTGCGCGCGAACTTGCCGCCGAGCGGCTATTGGTCATGCCTCGGCGCTGGGCACACGTTCAGGGCGTGGCTGAGACGGCAGCGCGAGTCGCGAGTCGCATCGCGCCGGCCGACTCCGAAGCAATCGTTGCCGCAGCCTGGCTGCACGACGTCGGATACGCGCCAACGGTCGCGGCTACTGGCTTTCACCCTGTCGACGGCGCCGCATTTGCGAGGGAGAGCGGGATGCCCGAACTGGTGGTGTCGCTGATCGCGCACCACACTGGCGCCGACGCTGAGGCCAACGAACGTGGACTCGGTGAGGCCCTCGACGAGTACGCTTCTCCGCCACGAGATGTCCTCGACGTGGTGACGTTCGCCGATCTCACGACCTCGCCCGACGGTGCCCAAATCCGCGCCGAGGATCGGGTGGCCGAGATCCTGTCGCGCTATGAGCACGATGACCCGGTGCACGCGGCCGTCTCTCGCTCGGCACCTGAGCTGTTGGCATCCGTCTCACGTGTCATTGAACGGCTCGAGCTGGCGCCAGCCGTGCCTGCTCAGCCCAGGTAGGGCCGCTCGCGATTCTCGAGGTAGTGGTCGATGCGCAGCTTCATTGACGGATGCATCGACAATTCGGGGATCTTGACGGGCTCGACCCACGCGATGTCGGTCGACTCTGAGTCGTACGCGAGGTCACCGCCGATGAGCCGCGTGGTGTAGCAGATCGAGAACTGCTGCCTGACTTCGCCGTCGCTGTACGCCATGACGTGGTGCGGGTTCGTGTAGATGCCGACGAGCCCGGTGATCTCGACGTCGAGGCCGGTCTCTTCCTTGACCTCGCGGACGGCGCAGTCCTCGATGGATTCGCCGAGTTCCATGCCGCCGCCGGGTAGCGCCCAGAGCCCGTTGTCCTTGCGGTGCACGAGCGCGATGCGGCCGCGCTCGTCGAGCACGACGGCGGTCGTGGAGGGCACGACGCTGTTGGCCTTCGGGGCATCCGGGTCGTTGTAGTAGTCGATGCGCGGCACGGGTTAGCTCCTCACGGGGTATTGGGCCGGTCGCGCGCTGCTCCACACGGTGTCGAAGGCGGCGGCGTAGTTGTCCCACAGCTCGGGACTTGCCTCGCGGTGCAGCTCGATTACCGGGTTGTCGCCGGCGGGCGACCCGAGGATGTGGTGGTTGGCGTAGAGCATGTCGTCGATGAAGAACATCGACGTGTAGAGCGGCGTGCCGTGGGTGCGGATCTCGACGCCCTCGACCTCATGCAGAGGCTCGAGGTGCACGAGCGTCATCTTGCAGCGGCCGGCCAGGGCGTCGCCGATGCGCTCTTCGCTGCCGCGTTGGCGAACGCCCGCGGAGTCGGGGTCGCCGACGGCGAATCGGACCTTCGTGCCGCGCTCGGTGGCCGCACGGATGATGCGCGTGAATCCATGCAGCGCGTCAAAGAGGAATGTGCCGCCGTAGACGCAGATGTCGATGTGCTCGGTCGCCGCCTCGAACAGCTCGCGCCACAGAGTGACGGGGACCTGCGCCCGTGAGGGGAACAGGCGCACTCCGATGGTCGCAGCATCGATCGCGGGACGGATGCCAAAGCGGGGCCACAATTCCTCGGCTCCGACGCCGAGCACGCTCGCGATGTCCTGGGCGACGCGCGTCTTCGGTGTCGTCTCGCCTCGAATCGCGCGCTGCACGGTTCGTTCGTCGCATCCTGCGCGCGCGGCGAGCTCGCGGATGCTGATGTGCCGGGTCTCCATTTGCTCGGCAAGGAGTCTGCCCGTTCCGGCTCCTGTCGATCTCTGAATCACGGCCATGAGATCTCCCGTCACACCAGATCATGCCGTCGAGGTCTGACATCTTCTGGTCCCAGTGTGGTCTTCATCTGGCGCGTTTGGCCCTGTGCACTGGCTGGCGTGTCGGCCGATGTGGTCGATGCGTCTGAGAAGGGCAGGACGATGAACCTCTTCATCCTCGACACGCGCGACCGAGGCTCGAAGTATCGCGGTGGGTTCGTGTGCGTTGTGGGCTCGTCAAGCCCCACGGCGGAAGAGAAGAAGGCCTGCGTAGACGTCGTCTCAAGGTACGCGATGGACGGCTGGGCGATTGCCGCGGATCCCCACACGCTGATCGGTCGACTGGCGGCGCGAACGGCGTGCGCCGCCGGAGCGAAGTTCGTGCCACTCGCTCGAGTGCCGGGAGCAGACCTGCCAACCACGAGCGCCCCGACGTTCGCGCCAGGCACGCGTCTCGGCACAGTGGATGGACTGCGATGAGCGAGCGGATGCCAGCGCCGGACGAGCGCCCCACGGCAGTGGTCGCCATGGAGCACAATTCAGCAGCCGCGGCGGTTGGCATGAGCCCGACGCGGCTGCGGCAGCATGTGCGCCTCGGAGACGTGACTCCACACTTCTCTGGCACTAAGCCGCTTTACTTGGTCTCAGATCTCGAGCGATTCGTAGAGCAGCTGCCGACGCGGCCTGAGCACTTGCATCGCTTTTGACGCGCGGGTCGAGGAGGTCTGCGCATGTTAGGCCCGGCGGCCGCTGCCGGGTCCACCCCCACCAAGATATGCGCGGACGCTGACGGTTGGACCGTCGTGCCCGTCGTGGTACTTGTGCCGGGTCTTAGTCTTCTTGGCCGGCCGCTTTTCGGTCTCGCCGTCTTTCACTCGCCCTGCCCTCGCGAACCACACCGTTACGCGTTCTACGGGCAGATCGTGCGGCTGCTTGCTCCTTGGACACCCGCGGCCGGGAACGGCGGAGTGATAGAGGATGAGCCCGCTCTGCATGCTGATGCCAGTCTCATTCCGGCATGTGTCGCAGGTCCACCGACGGATGTTGTAATTGCGCGAAGGCAGGCGTACCTCCCTGCCGGATGCTTTGCACACGATCCCGCGGCTGTCTGAATGGGGTCGTACCACGCGATTCTGGACCTCTATCTGGTGATGGCACGTCGGGCAGACCAGTGCCAGCCAGTGCCAGTCCTGGGATCCACCATCGCCCGTTGCATCAAGCACCACATTGTCAAGGTACCCACGGGCAGATCCGGCCGATTGCACCAAAAAAGGGGGCAATGGGCCAGCGTCGGTAGGCGGAGATAGTCTGGCGCAACGAATGCCGAGTTTCGCTCGGCTGCCATATGGAGCCCAAGGGAAGAGCGGCGTGGATAGTTCCTCAAACTCGAGCGAGAGTGAGGGCGCGGGTCCGGATGACGAGCGCGATGCGGAGGCGGTCTCGGAAGACAGTCTCGGTTCTGATGCGGGCGACGAGGTCGCGGAATCACCTGCTGGCGTCATCGCAGAAGTCCTACCGGGTGTGGCGGTCGTGTATGGAGCCCTTCCGGCGGGTCTCCGCCTAGAGCCGATCGACACGGGGCTTGTCTCAGAGGACGACTTCGCTCAGATCACTGCAATGGTCGCTTCGATTGGCGGGAACGCGGCGACGGTAGGCGGCAATTTCGGGAACGCACTGGCCAGCGTTCAGGGACTGTATCGAGTGTCAGACGCAACGCGGGCATTGCTGCAGTCGGGAGGAGCCCTTGCCGTTAAGGACGGCGCGAACCTTGGCGCGATATTTGCTAACGGCGACCTTGTTGCCCAGGCTCGCTTCATCCCGGTGACGGCGATCAGCGCCGCGCAAGCGGCGGCCGCGATCGGTCCGGCGGTCGCCATGATCGCGATCCAAGTGAAGCTCAGTGAGATCTCCGGCTTAGTGAAGACCAACATTGCGGTGACTCGTCAAGTCTTGATGGATTTTCGTCGAAGCGAATGGGCGGAACTGAAGGGTCTTGCAACGACTGTGGATCGGGCGATCGGTGAGGCGAGGCAGGCCGAGTCGGTGCCGGAGGGCCTCATACGCCCTCTCGACGGCACCTCGGCGGCTCTGGACAAGCAACTTGATCACTACCGCGAGAACGTCAAAGCCCACATCAAGCAGATCCATGGGCTCCACGTGCACCAGCGGCGTGAGTACCTCGACACGAATGCCGAGGCGATCGTCTTTGACACTCACGCTCTGCTGACGTCGCTAAAGGCATGGACTGGGTATCACGCATTGCGAGTTGCGCACGCCAGGGAAGCAAGTGCCGAGGACCCACGCGAGGGGCGGTTGGCCGAGATCGTCGAGGCGGCCGCGCGCGCAGAGTTTGAGCGAGTGCTTGCCGACGCCAGAGTCCTAACAGCCGCGCTCAGGCGCGAACTGTGGTTGCTTGCCGAGCTTCCCGGCAGCGTGACGATCCCGCTGACCCGGGGTCGGCGCGACTCGAAGGCCATGCGCCTCATGGGTTCCCAGCTACTCCACACTATCGAACCGCTCGCTTCAGCTTTCGCGCCGCCACCGCCGATGCCTGACTTGCCGAAAGCGATTGTCGCCCCGTCGTGGGTGGAGCCGGTCGAGTACCTGTCCGTGTTGCGATGGCTACTTGATGATGGGGAGGTGCTACGAGCCCTCGCTTTCCCGTACACCGAGGATGCCGGTTCTGTGATGAGAGCATCAGGAAAGACGGCGCTCAAGTTCCCGTTTGCGTTTTCAGCCGAAGTCGGCCGCGGTATCACTGACGTCGCGGCCGAGCGTTTCGGTCCTGTCGGCGTGATCGGTGATGCATTCCTAAGCGTCGCTAAGGGCGAGTTCGCCCGCACGAAGATCGCTGCGGAGATTGACAAAGCGGGAACGACAACTCTCGTCGCGGTTACGAGTAAACGCATCCTTGTCGCCGACACCAAGGCGCTTGTGCGCCACGGAACGGTGCTGCGCGAAGTCGCGCGAGCCGGCATCAAATCTGCAACTGTCCTGGAGGCTCCAGTTGCCGGGCGTTGGGTGATTCGGATCGTCACCGAGGATGCTGAAGTCAGCTGGTCGACCCATCTCGGCGCAGCCAAATCGGATGTAGATGACCTTGTAGACGCACTCGTGCGCGATGATGCCATGGTTGGCACATCTGAGACCCTGGAGTCGCCGGCCACCGGCGCGGGGCCCTCCGTTGACATGCTTTAGTTATGCGGCCGCGGGTTCGCTTCGGGCCGGCAAAGGTGTCGCCTTACGGGCAATATGGTTCCTGGAAGAAGTTGTCCGCTCACAGGTTGTCCGATGTGAAGGGCGACACGCCGCGGACCCGTCCTAGGTCATACGCATTTGTGAGTGCGGCCGGTGTATATGAGTCCGCGAGTTCGATGGCGGCGCGGAGCCAGTTTTCGAGATCTATAAAATCAATGCGCCGAACCGAGCGGCGCTGCTCGTAAACCATGTCTGAGACCCAATAGGCATCAGTCGACGCCGACGCTCGGGCCGAAACAAAGGCGGCGTCGGCTCGATCGTCTTCGAGTGCGGTGGCGTTTGTGAGCGCGATTTCAGCCGACCGTTGGATGCCGCCTCCTGTAGACCACGTCACGCCGATAAACCAACTGCCGTGGCGCTCCCCGCGACTAAGCGAGCCACTGGACGACGCAGTCCGCTCAATGACTAGTTCCGTGTCCGCGAGCGTCTCGAGGTATTGGCCCAAAGCGGCAACCGACTCGGCCATTCCGCCTACCTAACTCTTACGTGCCCGACATCGAGAATTGCAGATTTTGGGAACCCATCGGGTAAGTAGTACTCGATTCCCGACCCGAGTCTGATCCAGGACGGCCCGCAGATCCACGGGACCTTTGACGGATCCAGTAGGAGGGCGTGTTCGCGCGGCTGAGTTGGCGCAAACAGGGCGAGCCAGTCGACAACGTCGTGGGAAGAAATAGCAGTTGGTGTCACCCAATGTCCGCGATTAGTGCTCCCACCAAGGAAGCTGGTCAGCTGTGAGGCCGCCAGGTACCTAACGAGGAGACGGCCGCCGAGTTCCTCGGCTACGTCGCGACCGCTCCTTCGAGGCATCGTTGTGACATCCATCGTGCGGGATGAGATGAGAGTCTTTCTCTCAATCTGCTCTTGGTCCAACGTCGTTGCAAGCCAGGAACTCGTCACGCACGCCTCCATTCCGATGTCGCAATGGTAATGAGGATGACTGGCCTCAAGCGCAGATCCCGCGCCGTTGTTGAATTGCGCAACTTCTCGGGCGTCAGCACGACGCCGACCGGCTCAATTCGAACCGGCGCTTCTAGTGCTTCATCCATTCCGCAAGGGTGATCACCGCGCGCCGCCCCTCTTCAGTGAGCGCGTGTCTGTACGGGTCGGACGCCTGCTCAGAGCTGTGGCCGCTAACTCCTGCATAAGCGGCGTGTGGGATGCCCGCGTGCTCGGCTAGGGTCGTGTAGCTGTGCCGGAGCCAGTGGGTCGATGCGGTCGGGCGGTCGATGCCGGCCCGAGTTAGCGCAGCGCGAAGCGCGGCGTTGTCATCCTGGTTGGTCATCGGTGAACCATCTGGGCGATGCCACACCAAGCCATGCGGGTTCGGGCCGTCTGCGGCCAGGTGCAACTGCAGTTGCATGATCATCTCGGGAAGCAGGGGAACCTGGCGCGCAATGTAGTTCTTTGGCCTCACGAGAACGTGTCTGTGCTGCAGGGTCTCGAACTCGAGCTCTGGCGCGAGGTCGAGCACTCCGAGTGGGCATGCGCCTGCGATCTTGCGTCCGCATGGGTATATAGCGCGGCCGCGCTCATCCTTCTTCCCGGTCGGCTTCCCGCAGCCGTGGCGGTACCTGGCCTCGGTGCGCTCCCAGCTGACCCACGCGCATTCGTTCTCGAAGTCGAGGTCGGCGATGCGCAGGCCGCATGCCTCACCCGATCGCATGCCGGTGAGCAAGCTCATCGTCCAGCGAGCGTCACCCAATGTGAGCAGCTGACGCGCCTCATCGCGGGTGAGGCTGCCCTTGGCCTTCCCGGGCCGTGTCCTCTTGGGCCGTGTGATCGATGCGACGTTCTCGGCGATGAGTCGCTCGCGCCGAGCCCACTCCAACACCGACACCGTAACGCGGTGTGCGCTCGAGACGCTTGAGTCGCTTCCGCCGCGAGCCCGCACCGACTGATGCAGCCGTCTGATGTCGCCGGGCGTGAGGTTGGCGACGATCTTGTTGCCGAGTACGGGGTTGACGCTCGCGCGCAGGGTTGATCGGTAGCCGTCGATGGTCTTCGGCTTGCTCGTCTTGGCGACTTCGGAGAGCCACCTCGCGGCCAGATCCTCGAACCGCGTCGAGCGATCGAGCACCCGGCCGAGCGAGTCGCGCTCGCGGATCATCTGATTGAGCTTCTTGACGGCACCGTCCTTCGTCTTGGACGTGCGCTCCTTCTGCGATCGCTTCCCAGTAGTCGGGTCGAAGCCGTTGTCGATGACCGCACGCCAGAGCCGGCGGCTGTCCGACCAGTACAGCGCGCCTTGGCCGTGCTCTCGTGCCTTTGGCATCTCAGTCAGAGCCTCTGCGAAAGCAGAGATAGAAGTTCCCACATAGGTTCCCACATGGCTGTGTTGTGTGGGAACTCCTCGTGTTACGAGAAGCGCGAAATTCCGCGACGTTTAAAGCAGTCGCGCCTGTTCAACCCAGCTTGGGAAGCAGAAGTTCTGCCATTGAACTACATCGGCGCTGCTCGGGTTCCCCCGAGCAGAAGCCATCTTATGGGGTGTTCCTGGGCGGTGCGATCCGTTCGCCACCCGGATTCTCGCGCGGCCCCGGCGCGAGGCGGTCTGCGAGCGCGACGACGAGGAGCGCCACGCCCGCCCCGACGAGCACGCCGCCGATCGTGTCGGTGAGCCAGTGCGCGCCGACATACGTGCGGCACGCCGCCATCAGCAGCACGTAGGCGACGGCGGCGACGCCCGCCCACGCGCGGGGCAGGAACAGGACGAGCAGGGCGGCGGCCGTCGCGGCGTTCGCGGTGTGGCCCGAGGGGAACGACCCGAAGTCGGAGATCACGATCATGTGCTCCGGCCGCTCGCGCGCGAAGAGGTGCTTCATGATCTGCACGGCGAGACCGCTCGCGAGCGACGCCGCCAGATACACGATGAGCGTGCGGTAGTGGCGCCGGGCCAGCAGCACCGCGGCGATCAGCAGGGGAACGACGACGATGCCGATGACTCCCCCGCCGACGCGGTCGAAGGCGAGGGCGATCGCGTCGCCCACCGGCCCGCGGGTCGCGACGATCCCGCGCGCCCAGCGGGCGTCGAGCTCGAGCAGGTGGGTGTCGGCCTCGAGGGCGATGCCGAGCCCGACGCTCGCTGCGATGAGCAGGATGCCCGGCACGAGCAGGCCCGTGCGGGGGCGGCGGGCGTCCTGTGGCATGCGCCCATCGTGCCCGAGCGGATGCCGCATCGCCTGGCAGCGCCGCCGATAGGCTGGGGGCTGGTGCGCCGGGAAGTCTGGTCGGCAGAGTGATGCAGAGCAGACGGAAGGACCCGCGTGGCAGCTACTGACTCCTTCGCGCTGATCGTGACCGTGGTCGCCGGGGCGATCGCGCTGGCCGTGCTCTCGCAACTCGTGAGTCAGCGCGTCCGGATTCCTGCGCCGGCCTTCTTCCTCGTCGCGGCGGCCCTCGCCGCGCTCGCACTGCCGCCCGTGTCGGCCCACGGCCGCCTGCTCGATGAGCGCATCGTGAGCGTCGCGCTCGCGGTCATCCTGTTCGACGGGGGCATGCACATCGGCTGGCGGCGATTTCGCGCGGCGGCCGGGCCGATCATGTGGCTCGGGATTCTGGGCACCGCGCTCACGGCCGCCGCGATCGCGGCATCCGCCCACTTCGTCTTCGGCCTGGCCCCGACGGCGTCGCTGCTGCTCGGCGCCGCGCTGTCGCCGACGGACCCCGCCGTCGTGTTCTCGGTGCTCGGGCGCAAAGAGATCGGCGGCCGCAGCGGGACGATCCTCGAGGGCGAGTCCGGCGCGAACGACCCCGTCGGCATCGCGATCATGGCCAGCCTGCTCGCCGCCTCGGGCACCGGCTGGGCCGCCGTCGGCAGCGGTGCGCTCGAGTTCCTGCTGCAGCTCGGCATCGGCGCGGCGGTCGGCGTCGCGGGTGGCGTCGGCCTGCGGCTGCTGCTGCGGCGGCTGGTGCTGCCGAACGAGGCGCTCGCCTCGGTGATCGCGATCGCGGGCGGCGTCTTCCTCTACGGTGCGGGCACTGTCGCCCACGGCTCGGGGTACCTCGCGATCTTCGTCGCCGGCATCCTGATCGGCGACGTGCGCGCGCCGTACAAGACCGAGATCACCCGGTTCTCGTCGGGCGCCGCCAGCCTGGCCGAGATCGTCGCGTTCGCGGTGCTCGGCCTCACCGTGCAGCTCGACTATGTGCTGCGGCCGTCGGTGTGGCTGACCGGGCTCGGCATCGCGCTGCTGCTGATCTTCGTGATCCGCCCCGTGCTGGTCGGGCTCGTCACGCTGCCGATCCGCATCGACTGGGGCGAGCGGGCGTTCGTGCTCTGGGCGGGCCTCAAGGGCGCGGTGCCGATTCTGCTCGGTCTGCTCGTGGTGAGCTCCGGCACCCCCGGCGCGCATGAGCTCTACGCCGTGGTGTTCGTCGTGGTGCTCGTCTCGGTCGTGCTGCAGGGCGGCCTCGTGCCGCCGCTCGGCCGGCTGTTCCGGGTTCCGATGCGCGAGGTCGAGACGCGGCCCTGGTCGCTCGACGTGCGCTTCGCCGCGCCGCCCGAGAACCTCGAGCGGCACACGGTCGAGGCCGGGTCGCGCGCCGACGGGGCCGAGGTCGGCGAGCTGATCCCGGGCGATTCGGCCTGGATCGCCCTCGCCAGCCGCGAGGGGCACATGCTGCAGATCCGCACCAGCACGCGCCTGCGGGCCGGCGACGTCGTGCTCACCGACATCGACGACGGGCTCGAGCTCGGGCGGCTGTTCAGCGCCGAGCGCGAGTGAGCGGCCGCCGGGGCCTCCGTTCGGCCGCGCCGAGCCGGCCCGGGGCTCTCACGCGGCCGGCGTCCGCTCGCCCAGGAATCGCTCGATCACGTGGTCGGCGATCGCCATCGAGCTCGTCGCCGCGGGCGAGGGCGCATTGCGGATGAGGGTCACGGGCCCTAGCCGGTCGACGGCGAAGTCGTCGATGAGGCTGCCGTCGCGCCCCCATGCCTGCGCGCGCACGCCGGCAGCCGACTTGCCGGCCAGGTGCGTCATGGCGAGCTCGGGAACGAAGCGCCGCGCCTTCTCGAAGTAGCGGCGCTTGAGCAGCGAGGCGCTGATCTCGTCGATGCCCATGTACCAGTGCTCGCGCAGCAGGGCGCCGGCGCCGGGCCAGGCGATCGACCCCAGCGTGTCCTTCAGCGAGATGCGCGCCCACGAGTAGCCCTCGCGGGCCAGCGCGGGCACGGCGCTCGGCCCCAGCCGCACGTCGTCGTAGACGCCGCGGGTGAAGTGCACCCCGAGGAACGGGAACCGCGGGTCGGGAACCGGGTAGATCATTCCGCGGCAGAGGTCGTTCGCCTCGGCCGAGAGCTGCCAGTACTCGCCGCGGAACGGCAGGATGCGGGGGCTCGCGTCGGCGCCGGCCAGCTTCGCGACGAGGTCCGATTGCAGCCCGGCGCACGCGACGACGAGGTCGAACTCGCGCTCGTCGTGCGGCGTGGCCACGTGCGCCGTCTCGCCGGTGATGCGCAGGCCGGTCACCTCGCTGCCCAGCCGGATGTCCGCACCCGCGCCGCGGGCGTCGTGGGCCAGCGCCTCGGTGATGGCGGCGTAGTCGACGATCGCGGTGTGCGGTGAGTGCACCGCGGCGATGCCGGCGACGTGCGGCTCGATCTCACGCATTCGCGCCGGGTCGTCGATGCGCTCGAGGTCGGGCACGCCGTTCTCGCGCGAGCGCCGCTCGATCTCGGCGAGGGGTCCCAGTTCGGACTCGTCGACCGCGACCACGAGCTTGCCGACCTCGCGATACGGCAGACCCTTCTCGCGGCAGAAGTCCCTGATCTGCCCGCGCCCCCGCGTGCACAGCTCGGCCTTCAGGCTTCCCGGCGCGTAATACAGCCCCGCATGCACGACCCCGGAGTTGTGCCCGGTCTGATGCGCGGCCAGTCGCCGCTCCTTCTCATAGATCACCACCTCGCCCAGCCCGCGCACGGCGAGGGCGCGCGCAAGGGCGACCCCCACGATGCCGCCGCCGATGACGGCGATGCGGCGCGGGC